>NZ_JBFUMD010000039.1:0-13518 GCF_054049555.1 Nocardioides sp. P5_C9_2 | reverse complement strand
GCACCCGGACGTCTGCGACGGCAGCCACGAGGGCATCCTCGCCGTCCACTCGCTGTCCAAGCGCTCCAACCTCGCGGGCTACCGCTGCGCCTTCGTCGCCGGGGACCCGGCGCTCGTCGGCGAGCTGCTCGCCGTCCGCAAGAACCTCGGGCTCCAGATGCCCGGTCCCCAGCAGCGGGCGATGATCGCGGCGCTCGACGACGACACGCACGTCGTCGAGCAGCACGCCCGGTACGCCGCCCGCCGCGCGAGGCTGCGCGAGGCGCTGCAGGGCGCGGGGTTCCGCATCGAGCACTCCGAGGCCTCGCTCTACCTGTGGAGCAGCCGCGACGAGGACTGCTGGGTCACGGTGTCGGCCCTGGCCGACCTCGGGATCCTGGTCGCTCCGGGGGAGTTCTACGGCCGGGCCGGTCGCCGGCACGTCCGGGTGGCGTTCACGGCCACCGACGAGCGGATCGACGCGGCGGTCGCGCGGCTCGCCTCAGGAGACTGAGGTCGCATCCGCTCCGGGCGCCGTCCGGAGCGAGCGCATCATGGTGTGCAGCCCCTCGGACGGCACCGAGCGCGGCGAGACGATGGGGCCGACGGTGGGCCGCGCCACAGGTCCGGTCGGGGCCGGCCTCGCCGACCGGGTCGCCGACGGGTCGCGCCGGGGGAGGGGCACCACGGTCGACTGCGACGGCGGGTCGTCCCCGTCGTCGGAGCCGCCGGCCCTGGCGTCACTCGACGCGGCCGGCATCGGGTGCGCAGCGTCGTCCGCCGGGTGCCGCTCGACCTCGGGACGCTCCTCGAAGGCCGCTGCCTGCCGCACCTGGACGGCGGAGATGCTCTCCATGCGCAGGACCGACAGCACCCCGTCGTTGCGATGGAGGACCAGTCCGTGCCCGTCCAGGGCGCTCACGTGCCCGGACAGCCACTGGCCGGCGACGAGCACGTCCACGCTGACGCCGGTCCCCTGGGCCCGGGCGAGGGCGGTGCCGATGGTGTAGATGGTCGAGGTCCGCATGGCCCGGACGCTAGGGCCGGAGCGCGCCGACGGCCGCCGCCCGGCACGGTCGTACCCACTTTCAGGAGGGTGGATCAGACCGGGACGGCGGAGGTCAGTCCGCGACGTCGACGTGCACGTGGTCGCGGTGCTCCAGGATCGCCCGGTCGCCCCGGGAGGAGGACGGCACGTCGTAGTCGGACCACCCGTCGTCGCTGCGCGACCCGGCCCGCCAGATCCGGTCGTCGAAGATCACCGTCCTGATCGCGAGCCGGTCCGCCTGCGCGACGAGGTAGTGGGCGAGCGCCCACCCGCGCTTCGTGTTGTCCGCACTGATCGGCCGCACGAAGACGTCGATCGCCCTGCCCTCGTAGTGGGCGGAGCCCTCCATGTGGCCCGACGACACCCCACCCGCCTGGAACCCGCCGAGGGACAAGGGACCGAAGGTCGACTCGAGATCCTCGCGGACGGCGGCCGCGCGGCGCACGAGGCCGGCGTCGTCGAGGCGGTCGCTGTCCTCCTCGGCGTCGCCCGGTGTCTCGCACCAGAAGGCCGCCTCGTGGTTGCCGGTGAGCGCGGAGGCGAGCGCACGACCGTCGGCCTCGTGGTCGGCGTACGCCTCGGGGAAGGCCGAGCGCTGCACGGCCTGGGCGGCCACCGTGATCTCCATCGCCTCGTAGCCGTCGACCCGCATCAGCGCGTCGTAGAAGGCGTTGATGGAGTGCACGGGGTCGAGGATCTCCTGGACCGTGCCCCAGCCCTGGGACGGGCGCTGCTGGAACAGGCCCACCGAGTCCCGGTCGCCGTGCTCGATGTTGAGCAGGTCGGACTCCTGGTACGCCGTGGCCAGCGCGATGCTGGCGGCGCGCGCAGGCAGCCCGCGCCGGATCGAGAGCGCGGTGATCAGGGCGGCGTTCTCGGCCTGCTCCAGGCTCAGGTCGACGACCAGTCCGTCGACCTCCGCGGTGCAGCCGGAGGACGAGAAGAGGGGGTTGCCGCCGTCACGGTCCATCAGGACGCCGACCCCGACGACGACGAGGAGCACGACCAGGCCGGTGACGACGGCCCTGCCGAGCCGGGTCATGCGCTAGTCGTTGGCGTGCAGCGCGGTGTTGAGGGCGATGCCCTCACGCTTCCACGGCACGGCCTCGATGGCTCCGCTGACCGAGTTGCGGCGGAAGAGCACGTTGCTGGCCCCCGAGAGCTCGAGTGCCTTGACCACTGTGCCGTCGTCGTCCGGCAGCGTCACCTTGGTGCCGGCGGTCACGTAGCAGCCTGCCTCGACGACACAGTCGTCACCGAGGGAGATGCCGATGCCCGCGTTGGCGCCCAGGAGGCAGCGCTCACCGACGGAGACGACCTCCTTGCCGCCGCCGGACAGGGTGCCCATGATCGAGGCGCCGCCACCGATGTCGGAGCCGTCGCCGACCAGGACGCCAGCCGAGATGCGGCCCTCGACCATCGAGGCGCCCAGGGTGCCGGCGTTGAAGTTGACGAAGCCCTCGTGCATGACGGTGGTGCCGCTGGCCAGGTGCGCGCCGAGGCGGACGCGGTCGGCGTCGGCGATCCGGACCCCGGAGGGCAGGACGTAGTCGACCATCCGCGGGAACTTGTCGACGCCGAACACCGTGACGTGGCCCCTCTCGCGCTGGAGTCGGGCGCGGGTGAGCTCGAAGCCCTCCACCGCGCACGGCCCGGCGCTCGTCCAGACGACGTTGGTGAGCAGGCCGAAGACGCCGTCCATGGAGATCTCGTGGGGCCGGACCAGCCGGGCCGACAGCAGGTGCAGGCGCAGCCACACGTCCTCGGTGGTGGCCGGGGCCGCGCCGAGGTCGGCGATCTCCACGGCCCGCAGCTCGCGGCGTGTGCCGCGGGCGGCGTCGGTCCCGGCGAGGGCGACCAGCACGTCCGGCACGTCCTGGCCCGCACGCTCGCCGAGGGCGGGGGAGGGGAACCAGACGTCCAGGACGTGGTCGGCGGAGTCGAGGGTCACCAGGCCGTGGCCCCAGGCGGGACGGGCAGCGGAGTCAGTCACGGCGGCAAGACTACGGACTCGTGCCTCACTGCCCGGTCCTGCCGTCTCTACTGACCGGTCCTGCCGTCCAGGCACTCGCGGAGCAGGTCGGCGTGGCCGCAGTGCCGGGCGTACTCCTCGATCATGTGCACGACGATGTCGCGGACCTCCGCCTCGTCCCCGTGCACGTCGACGAGCGCGTCGAGGTCGGTGCGCTCGAGCACCTCGCGGGCGTGCTCGACCTCCTCCCGGAGCAGCGCGAAGGACTCGTCGACCAGCTCCTGGGTGGGCTCGCCGAGCTCGAAGCCGCCGTCCTCGTCCTGGAAGTGCCGCTCGATGTCGTGCCGGCCCTCGAGCACGCGGCGGAACCACGACTGCTCGACACGCGCCATGTGGCGGACCATGCCGAGCAGCGACATCCGCGACGGCGGCACCGACCGGGTGCCCAGCTGCTCGGGGGTGAGTCCCTCGCACTTGAGCTCCAGGGTCGCGCGGTAGTGCTCGAGGTACTCCACGAGGACCGCGCGCTCGCCGCGGCTCGGGGTGTCGCTCATCCGGGGGTCCTGCTCCTGGGGGAGCCACATGCCGTTGAAGCCGATCTCGGTCATGCAAGGACCCAACCGCAGGCGGTCCGAGCGCGCAACGCGTTTCCCGCACCGAGCCGGCCGCGCCCGGGCCCGGGCGGGATCAGTCCGAGTCCGCGACGAAGACCTCGTCGACCGGCACCGCGAAGAGCCGGCTGATCCGGAAGGCCAGTGACAGGCGGGGGTCGACGTGACCCAACTGATTCGCGCGCCCGCGCGACCGCGCCGTACGATCAGGACACAGGCGTCTGAGCCGTCATCAGCGGCGAGCCTCCGGAAGAACCGCCGTCGCACGCCAGCGACCGGCCCACTAGAACCGGACGGGTGGCCCGTCACAGCCAGCAACGAGCGGCACCGCCGGGAGGCGGCGCAAGCGAGGTGGTACCGCGGTCAGTCGATCGTCCTCGTGGCATCAGCCCGAGCTGTACGACGACCACCGCCAGGAGTCCCCGATGACCTACCCCAAGGTCTCCCACACGTCCGCCACCACCGTCGCGAGCACTCCGGCGTTCCCGGCGATCGAGGAGGCCGTGCTGGCCTACTGGGACGCCGACGACACCTTCGCCGCGAGCGTCGAGCAGCGCAAGGCCGGCCCCGACGGCGACAACGAGTTCGTCTTCTACGACGGCCCGCCCTTCGCCAACGGGCTGCCGCACTACGGCCACCTGCTCACCGGCTACGTCAAGGACCTCGTCCCGCGCTACCAGACCATGCGCGGCAAGCGGGTCGAGCGCCGCTTCGGCTGGGACACCCACGGCCTGCCCGCCGAGCTCGAGGCCATGCGCCAGCTCGGCCTGAAGACCACYGACGAGATCCACGAGCTCGGCATCGAGAAGTTCAACGCCGCGTGCCGCGAGTCGGTCCTGAAGTACACCGGCGAGTGGCGCGACTACGTGACCCGGCAGGCCCGCTGGGTCGACTTCGACAACGACTACAAGACCATGAACCCCGAGTTCATGGAGTCGGTGATGTGGGCCTTCAAGCAGCTCCACGACAAGGGCCTCGTCTACGAGGGCTTCCGCGTCCTTCCCTACTGCTGGAACGACGAGACCCCGCTGTCCAACCACGAGCTGCGCATGGACGACGAGGTCTACCAGGTCCGCCAGGACCCGGCCGTCACCGTCGGTGTCCGCCTCGACTCGCAGGGGGAGGACGACGAGCTCGGCGGCGTGCTCGCCCTGGTCTGGACGACCACCCCGTGGACGCTGCCGTCCAACCTCGCGGTCATGGTCGGCGAGGACATCGAGTACGTCGTCGTCGAGGCGCCCGTCCCGGGTACCGACACCACGGCCCGCTACCTCGTCGCGGAGTCGCGGCTGGCGTCGTACGCCCGCGAGCTCGGCGAGGACGCGGAGGTCGTCGGCCGCTACCGGGGCGCCGACCTCGTGGGTCGCTCGTACACCCCGCCGTTCTCCTACTACCTCGGCCACGAGCGGGCCTTCCGCCTGGTGGCCGCGGAGTTCGTCACGACCACGGACGGCACCGGCCTGGTGCACACCGCGGGCGCCTTCGGTGAGGACGACAAGGTCGTCACCGACCGTGAGGGCATCGAGCCGGTCATGCCGGTCGGCAAGGACGGGCGCTTCACCTTCCCGGTGGCCGAGTACGAGGGGATGCTCGTCTTCGACGCCAACCCGCACGTGATCGACCACCTCAAGGCCGCCACCCGCGGCGAGGCCGGCGGCTCGGTCACGCCGGGCACGGTGCTGCTGCGGCGCGAGACCTACGACCACTCCTACCCGCACTGCTGGCGCTGCCGCGAGCCCCTGATCTACAAGGGCGTCTCCTCGTGGTTCGTCGAGGTGACCGCGGTCAAGGACCGCCTCATGGAGCTCAACCAGCAGATCCGCTGGGTGCCCGAGCACATCAAGGACGGCTCGTTCGGCAAGTGGCTGGAGAACGCCCGCGACTGGTCGATCACCCGCAACCGCTTCTGGGGCAGCCCGGTGCCGGTGTGGAAGTCCGACTCCGAGGAGTACCCGCGTCTCGACGTCTACGGGTCCTTCGAGGACATCGAGCGCGACTTCGGCCGGCTGCCGGTCGACCAGGACGGCAACCCCGACCTGCACCGGCCGTTCGTCGACGACCTCACCCGGCCCAACCCCGACGACCCGACCGGCGCGTCCACGATGCGTCGGGTCACCGACGTGCTCGACGTGTGGTTCGACTCCGGCTCGATGTCCTTCGCGCAGGTGCACTACCCGTTCGAGAACGCGGACTGGTTCGACGGGCACTTCCCGGGCGACTTCATCGTCGAGTACATCGGCCAGACCCGCGGCTGGTTCTACACGATGCACGTCCTGGCGGGCGCGATCTTCGACCGGCCCGCCTTCGAGACCTGCGTCAGCCACGGCATCGTGCTCGGCAACGACGGCCAGAAGATGTCCAAGTCGCTGCGCAACTACCCCGACGTGCGCGAGGTCTTCGACCGCGACGGCGCCGACGCGATGCGCTGGTTCCTGATGTCCAGCCCGATCCTGCGCGGCGGCAACCTGGTCGTGACCGAGCAGGGCATCCGCGACTCGGTCCGCCAGGTGCTCATCCCGCTGTGGAACAGCTGGTACTTCTTCAGCCTCTACGCCAACGCGGCGGGCGCGGGACAGGGCCACGACGCCACGCGGCGTACCGACAGCAGCGACCCGATGGACCGCTACATCCTGGCCAAGCTGCGCGAGTACGTCGCCACGATGACCCGCCAGCTCGACGACTACGAGGTCGCGAACGCGTGCGACTCGACGCGGTCGTTCCTCGACGTGCTGACCAACTGGTACATCCGGCGCTCCCGCGAGCGGTTCTGGGACGAGGACGCCGACGCGTTCGACACCCTCTACACGGTGCTCGAGACCGTCTGCCGGGTCACCGCGCCGCTGATGCCGCTGACCACCGAGGAGATCTGGCGGGGCCTCACCGGGGGACGCTCGGTGCACCTAACCGACTGGCCGCAGGTCGAGGACCTGCCGGCCGACCACGGCCTGGTCGTGTCGATGGACGCCGTCCGCGACGTCTGCTCGGCCGGCTCCGCGCTGCGCAAGGCCGCCGGGCTCCGCAATCGCCTCCCGCTGTCGCGGCTGACGGTCGTGGCCGACGCGGACCTGTCCGGCTTCGAGTCGCTGGTCGCCGACGAGCTCAACCTCAAGGCGGTCGACGTGCTGGCCGCGGACGCGCCCGAGGCGGCGTCGTACGGCGTCTCGCAGCGGCTCACCGTCAACGCCCGCGCCGCCGGCCCGCGGCTCGGCAAGGACGTGCAGCACGCCATCAAGGGCTCCAAGACCGGCGACTGGTCGGTCTCGGAGGACGGCACGGTGACCTCGGGCGGGCTGGCCCTGGTGGAGGGGGAGTACGCCCTCGACACCGTGGCCGGCACGGCCGACGACTCGACCGCCGTCGGGATGCTGCCGCGCGGTGGCTTCGTCGTCCTCGACACGGCGGTGACGCCGGAGCTGGAGGCCGAGGGCGCCGCCCGCGACCTGGTCCGTGCCGTCCAGCAGGCCCGGAAGGACGCGGGTCTCCAGGTCAGCGACCGGATCGTCCTGTCGGTGTCCGGGCCCGCCGACGTGCTGGCCGCCGCACGCACCCACGAGGCCCTGCTCGCCGAGGAGACCCTGGCCACGAGCGTGGTGTACGCCGAGGCGCCCGCGGTCGCCGTCTCCGTCACCCGGGCCTGAGCCCGTCCTGCCGTCCGGGCTCGGGCCCGGATGGTTGGATGGCGCCATGACGCTGGACCTCGTCCTGGACCTCGGGACCGACGCCGTGACCCTGACCGAGCAGCTCGTCAACATCGAGTCGGTCTCCCACCACGAAGCCGCCATCGCGGATGCGGTCGAGGCCGCATTGACGCCGTTGGGGCACCTGACGGTCACCCGACGCGGCAACACGCTCGTGGCGCGCACCGACCTCGGTCGAGACGAGAGGGTCGTGATCGCCGGACACCTCGACACGGTGCCGCTCAACGACAACCTGCCGGCCCGCCGCGAGTCGCGTGCCGACGGCGACCTGCTGCACGGCCTCGGCACCTGCGACATGAAGGGCGGCGACGCGGTCATGCTGCGGCTGGCCACCCTCGCCGCGCCCGACCGCGACCTCACCTTCATCTTCTACGAGGCCGAGGAGGTCGACTCGGTCCACAACGGACTGCGCAAGCTCACCGAGACCGACCCCGACCTGCTCGAGGCCGACTTCGCGATCCTGATGGAGCCCAGCAACGCAGCGGTCGAGGCGGGATGCCAGGGCACCATGCGCGTCGACGTACGCACCACCGGCGAGCGGTCCCACAGCGCGCGCAGCTGGAAGGGCGTCAACGCCATCCACCTGGCGGCGCCGATCCTGGCGAGGCTCAACGACTACGAGGCCCGGACCCCGCTCATCGACGGACTCGAGTACCACGAGGGCCTCAACGCCACGGGCATCCGCGGCGGCGTCGCCGGCAACGTGATCCCCGACGAGTGCGTGGTGGAGGTGAACTTCCGCTTCGCGCCCGACCGCAGCGAGGCTGACGCCGAGGCGTTCGTCCGCGACTTCTTCGAGGGGTACGACGTCACGGTCACCGACCTGGCCGCCGGCGCCCTGCCCGGGCTCGACCGTCCCGCAGCGAAGGCCTTCGTCGAGGCCGTCGGGGGGACGCCCGCCCCGAAGTTCGGCTGGACCGACGTCGCCCAGTTCACCAAGCTCGGCGTACCGGCCGTCAACTTCGGCCCCGGCGACCCGATGTTCGCCCACAAGCAGGACGAGCACGTGCCCGTCGAGCACATCGAGCGCTGCGAGCGGGTGCTGCGGGCCTGGCTGGGTGCGGAGGACCAGTCGTGAAGGACAAGATGAAGGGCCCGATCCTGGAGAGGCGCAGCCAGGTCCAGGAGGAC
Organism: Nocardioides sp. P5_C9_2; assembly: GCF_054049555.1. Taxonomy (NCBI): domain Bacteria; kingdom Bacillati; phylum Actinomycetota; class Actinomycetes; order Propionibacteriales; family Nocardioidaceae; genus Nocardioides; species Nocardioides sp. P5_C9_2. Next base: position 5,079 of record NZ_JBFUMD010000039.1, on the reverse strand, counting down.
ACCTCCGACCGGCGGCTGCTCGACTCCCGGGGGTCCGCGGGCTGGGTGCACGAAGACCCGTGGCGCGTGCTGAAGATCCAGGCCGAGTTCGTCGAGGGGTTCGGGGCGCTGGCCGAGCTCGGGCCCGCCATCGGGGTCTTCGGGTCGGCGCGGACCAAGCCGGACGCCCACGACTACGGCGTCGCCGAGCAGGTCGGTCGCCGGCTCGCCGAGGAGGGCTTCGCCGTCATCACCGGCGGGGGACCCGGCGCGATGGAGGCGGCCAACAAGGGGGCCAGCGAGGCGGGGGGTGCCAGCATCGGCCTCGGGATCGAGCTGCCCTTCGAGGCCGGCCTCAACCAGTGGGTCGACAAGGGCATCAACTTCCGCTACTTCTTCGCCCGCAAGACGATGTTCGTCAAGTACGCGCAGGGCTTCGTCGTCCTGCCGGGCGGGCTCGGCACCTTCGACGAGCTCTTCGAGGCGCTCACCCTCGTGCAGACCCAGAAGGTCACCTCGTTCCCCGTCGTGCTCATGGGCGTCGACTACTGGAGCGGCCTGCTGGCCTGGATGCGCGACACCGTGCTCGCCGAGGGCAAGATCAACGCCCGGGACCTCGACATGCTCACCCTCACCGACGACGTCGAGGAAGCGGTCGCGATGATGGTCGCGGCCCGCGCCGACGACGTCCCCACGCCGTCCGCGGAGCGGCCGGAGTGACGCGGTGACCTGGTTCTTCGCGATCCTGATCGTGCTCGCCATGGGGGGTGTCGCGCTGGTCGCGTCCGGTCGCGGCGGATCGCTCCCTGAGGAGTACGACGACCGTCCCGACGTACGCGTCCCGGCGACCGGCCCGCTCACCGGCGACGACATCCGGCGCGTGCGCTTCTCGCTCGGGCTCCGCGGCTACCGGATGTCCGAGGTGGACACCCTGCTCGAGCGGCTCGCCGCACAGCTCGAGGACCGGTCCGAGGACGCCCCCACGCGTGGCGACGGCGACCCCACCTAGGGCACACTGCGCGGATGTCCACCGAGATCCTCGTCTACATCCTCACCCCGCTGGCCGCGGTGGTCGTGGTGTTGACCCGGCTGCGACTGGCTCGGGGCGACGCCGCCGCCGGGCACTCCCAGATCAGTCCGCGGCTCCTGCTGGTCCACACCGTCGCCGGCACCGTCGCCCTGCTGCTGTGGGTGGTGTTCCTGGCGTTCCCCGAGGACTCCTTCCTCGGCGGCTCGGTGGTCGGCATCGTCGCGCTCGGGTTCTTCTGGGTCACCGCGATCGCCGGGCTGCTGATCCTGATGCGGTGGCTGCCCACCCGCGGGAAGCACGCCGGCGACACGGCCACCGACGCGTGGAGCAAGGGGCCCTGGCTCTCGGTCCTCGCCCACGTCGGGATGCTCGTGGGGGTCGTCGTGTTCTCCTTCGCCTACCTCACCTCCGCGGTGTGAGGCGGCTCGTCGCGCTCRTCCTGGGCGCCGGACTCCTCGTCTCCCTGCCCGCCGCGCCCGCGTCCACCTCCCCGGCCGCGGACCGGCCGACGGCCGTGGTCGAGCACCGCGTGATCGGCCACTCGGTCCAGGGCCGTCCCCTCCACGCCTGGCGTCTCGGGGAGCCCGGCAAGCGCCGCGTCGTGCTGCTCTCCACGATGCACGGCAACGAGCCGCACACCCGGCAGATCCTCACCAGCCTGCGCGACGGGCGCCCCGTCCGGGGGATCGATCTGTGGGTCGTACCGGTGGTCAATCCCGACGGGCTCGCCCGGCACAGCCGGCGCAACGCCCACGGCGTCGACCTCAACCGCAACTTCCCGCACGACTGGGCCGACCTCGACGGCAACTACGAGTCCGGCCCCGGCCCGGCCAGCGAGCCCGAGACCCGCGCCGTGATGGCGTTCCTGCGAGACGTGCGCCCGCGCCGGGTGCTGAGCTTCCACCAGCCCCTCAACGGCGTCGACACCGACACCAAGGACTCGGGCTTCGCCCGCCGGCTCGCCCGCGCGCTGCGGCTCCCGACGACCACGCTGGACTGCGGCGGGCTCTGCCACGGCACCATGACGAGCTGGTACAACGCCCGCTTCGCCGGGGCGGCCCTCACCATCGAGTACGCCGCCCGCCCGGCCCGGCACCGGATGGTCGTCGAGGCCCCGCGGCAGCTGCTCGGCGTGCTCGGCGCCCGCCGTACGCGCGGCCGCTGAGAGGTGAGCGGGCGCTTCCTGACCGCTGGAACGTGCCGAGCGGGCGCTTCCTGACCGCTCGGCGGTCCGGAAGCGCGCAGAACTGCCCGGTCGGCGCGATCCAGCGGTGCGAAACTGCCCGGTCGGCGCGATCCAGCGGTGCGAAACTGCCCGGTCGGCGCGATCCAGCGATACGGAACTGCCCGGTCAGCGGTCGGTCAGCGGCCGCGGAAGGTCGGCTTCTCCTTGGCCATGAACGCGTCGACGGCGGCGAGATGGTCCTCGGTGCCGCCGGTGAGCGCCATCTTGTCGGCCTCGAAGGCCAGCGACTCCGCGAAGGAGTGCGACGAGGAGTGCTCGACCGCCTGGCGGATCGACCCGTAGGCCACGGTCGGCCCGGTGGCCAGTCGCACCGCCAGGTCGCGCACGGTGGCGGCGAGGTCGGCGGCGGGGACCACCTGGGTGGCCAGCCCGAGCTCGAGCGCCTCGGCGGCCGGCACGGTGCGGGGGAAGTAGAGCAGCTCCATCGCCGTGCCCCGACCGACCAGGCGCGGCAGCGTCCAGCTCGCTCCGGTGTCGCAGGACAGCGCCACCCCGGCGAAGGAGGTGTTGAAGGCCGCCGAGTCCGCCAGCACCCGGAAGTCGGCGGCGAAGGCCAGGCTCGCGCCCGCTCCGGCCGCGACACCGTTGACCGCGGCCACGACGGGCTTGGGCATGGTCGCGAGGGCGAGGACGGTCGGGTTGTAGTGCCGCTCGACGGTGTCGGAGAGCGGCACGCTCGCGTCGCCGCGCAGGCCGGCGAGGTGCTCCTTGAGGTCCTGGCCCACGCAGAACGCCCGCCCGCTGCCGGTGAGCACGACACAGCGCACCTCGGGGTCGTCGGCCACCCGGAGCACCGTCTCGAGGAGCAGGTCCTTGGTGGCCACGTCCAGGCCGTTCATGGCGTCGGGACGGTTGAGGGTGATCGTGGCGACGCCTGCGTCGACGTCGAGCAGGACGGGATCGGTCGAGGTCATGCGCGCAGTCTGCCCGATCAGGTGGACGTCAGGGTGCGGGCCACGAAGGCCTCGGAGGCACTCGCCAGGCGGTCGGCCTCGCGCCGGAAGTAGTCGGTCGCCCGACGCCCGGCCCAGTCGTCGGGGAGCAGCTGGTAGGGCAGGCCCGGGTCGGTGAAGAGGAACTTGCGCCACTCGTGGACCAGGTGGAAGCGGGCGGCGAAGGCCGCCTCGTCGGGGTCGCCGTGCGCGGCCAGGTGGTCCTCGACGGTGGCGGCGGCGTCGTCGAGCCACGCGGCGTACTCGCTGCCGATCGTCTCGAGGTCCCAGGCGCGGGCCGGCGAGGCGGGCGGGTCGAAGTCGAGCGCCCGCGCGGTGGTCGCGGTGGCCCCGGCGCGTCCGAGTGTCTCGGCGAGCTCGGAGCGGACCCACGGGCTCACCCACACGCGGTCGTCGATGGCGGCGTAGCCGAGGTACGGCAGGTCGCGCAGCACCGCGGCGCGCACGGCGCGGGAGGGGAAGGGGTCCAGGAGCAGCAGCTGCCAGCACCCGTCCCACTGGTCGTCGCGGCGCCGGTAGATGCGTTCGGCCGCCTCCTCGAGCCGCCGGATGGCCTGCGGGGTGGCGGCGTACCCCCGCGAGCCCTGGACCATGGCCGGCTCCAGCCAGCCCTGGGACACCATCCTCGAGATGGCCGTCCGGACCGCCGGAGCGGCGATGCCGATGGGGTCGAGGAGCCGAACCAGGTCGGCCACTGCGGCGCGGTGTCCACGCGTGCGCAGGTGGTCGCCGTAGACGTCGAACAGGGCAGACCGCGCGTGCATGGTCGGGAGTCTGCCAGCCCTGTGGTGCCCATCACTGCCGACATGAGGGATAATGGGCGAGTACGACTTCGTCGGGGCGGCCGAGCCGCCTCGATTTCGCATGTGGAGCCACGCGGCCCACTGAGCTGAATCAGGAAGAGGGTTGCGCCGATGGCCGCCATGAAGCCCAGGACTGGGGACGGACCGCTCGAGGTCACCAAGGAAGGCCGCGGCATCGTCATGCGCGTCCCGCTCGAGGGCGGTGGACGCCTGGTGGTCGAGCTCAACGCCGACGAGGCGGGCGCCCTCGGGGACGCCCTCAAGGGCGTCGTCGGCTGATCGTGGTCGTCACCCCCCAGCTCCCCTCCCAGGTCTCACCCCCGGAGTTCGCCCTCAGCCCGGCGCTGCCGCACCAGATCGGTGGTGCCGAGGTCTGGGCCCTCCCGGTCCTTCCGGGCGAGGACGGCGACGTCGTCCTCGGTCCCGGGGCCGCTGAGGCGTCCGAGCTGCTCGGGATCGATCTCCTCGACGTCCTCGAGGCGGCCCGCGCCACCGGGCGCACCGGTGAGGTGACCACGGTCCCCGTCGTCTCGGACACCGTCACCTCCGTGCTCCTGGTGGGCCTGGGCGACCAGACGGTCACCGACTTCCGCCGGGCCGGCGCCACCGTGGCCCGGGCGACCAAGGACCGCGCGAGCGTCGTCACCTCGATCACCGCGATCGCGCCCGAGGGGGCGCTGGCGGCCTTCGTCGTCGGGGCGACCCTCGGCTCGTTCGCGTTCCACTGGCGCTCGACGGGGCCGGCCGAGCAGCCCGTGCGCCGCATCGTGCTGGCCGGCGTGGACGACCACGACGGTGCGTACGACGACGAGCTGGCCCGGGCGATCGCCGTCGGCGGTGCCGGGTGGCGCTCGCGGATGCTGGCCAGCGTGCCGGCCAACCTCAAGAACCCCGCCTGGCTCGCCGAGCAGGCCGAGGAGTTCGCGGCGGAGGCCGGCCTGGACGTCCGGGTCTGGGACGAGAAGGACCTGGCCGCGGACGGCTTCGGCGGCATCCTGGCCGTCGGCGGCGGCTCCGCCACCCCGCCGCGCCTGATCCGCCTCGACTACACGCCTCCCGGTGCAGGCA
>NZ_JBFUMD010000038.1:0-14397 GCF_054049555.1 Nocardioides sp. P5_C9_2 | reverse complement strand
GCGATGTACGCCGCTGCCGACGCCGACCAGGCGGCCGCCGGAGGGACCTCCGAGGCGACCGGCGAGTCCGACGACGACGTCGTCGACGCCGAGATCGTCGACGAGCCCGCCGACGGCACCGACGGCACCGACACCGCCGAGGGTGAGACCAAGTGACCTCTTCCCCCGGCGGCTCCTTCGGGGACGCGGCGGGCGAGATGGCGAACGAGACCGAGGTCGAGGTGACGCCCGAGGGCGCCGCCTCGGCCTCGGCCGGCGCCCCCGGTGACGCCGGTGCCCCCGGCGACGCGGAGGCTGCGTCGGCGGACACCTCGGTCGGTGAGTCGCCGGACGGCGAGCAGCCGGACGGCGAGCAGCCGGACGGCGAGCAGCCGGACGGCGAGCAGGACACCGAGGTCGACGAGCTGGCCGCGATGAAGGGGTCCCTGGCGGACCTCACCCACGACCTGCAGCGGCTGTCGGCGGAGTACGCCAACTACCGCAAGCGGGTCGACCGGGACCGGCAGCTGGTCGCCGACAACGCGGCGTACAAGGCCCTGGCTCCGGTGATCGAGGTGCTCGACACCATCGACCGGGCCCGTGAGCACGGCGAGCTGGACGGCGGCTTCAAGGCCGCGGCCGACCAGCTCGAGCGTGCCGTCGCGTCCTCGGGCCTGGCCCGCTTCGGCGAGCCCGGCGACGCCTTCGACCCGACGCTGCACGAGGCGCTGAGCCACCTCGGCGAGGACCCGGACGTCAGTGTCACCACGGTCAAGCACGTCGCCAAGGGCGGCTTCAAGATGGGTGAGCGGGTCGTCCGGGCCGCGCAGGTCCTCGTGGTCGACCCGGCTGCACCGACCGCGTGACCCACGCCCGACACCGCACGAGCCACGAGAGGAGGGGACGGCATGGCTGACAACGACGGCTTCCGCAACGACTGGGCGACCAAGGACTTCTACGCCGTGCTGGGCGTGTCCAAGGACGCGTCCGCCGACGACGTCAAGAAGGCCTACCGCAAGCTGGCCCGGGCCAACCACCCCGACTCCAACCCCGGTGACGACGCCAAGCACGACCGGTTCAAGGCCGTCGCCGAGGCGTACGACGTGGTCGGTGACCCCGACAAGCGCACGAAGTACGACGAGTTCCGCCGGCTCCAGTCCAGCGGCGGGTTCGGCGGCTTCGGTGGTGGCTCCGGCGGCCAGCCGGGCGGCTTCGGCGGCGGGTTCGACATCAACGACCTGCTGCGCGACCGCGCCGGCGGTGCCGGGGCCGGCGGCCTCGGCGACATGTTCGGCGACATGTTCGGGGGTGGGTCCACCCGGGCCCGCCAGCCGCGCCCCCGCCGGGGCACCGACGTCGAGACCTCGGCCACGATCGGCTTCGTCGACGCCCTCGAGGGCGTCACGATCTCGCTGCGGCTCACCTCCGACGCGGCGTGCGCGACCTGCCAGGGCACCGGTGGGAAGCCGGGGACCCGGCCGCACATCTGTCCCGAGTGCGAGGGTGCCGGCTTCGTGGTGGCCAGCGCGGGCGGCGGGTTCTCCATGAACGAGACGTGCCCGGCCTGCGGGGGTCGCCAGCTGGTCTACTCCGAGGCCTGCCCGACGTGCCACGGCTCCGGCCACGGCACCTCGGCCCGCACCATCCAGGCGCGCCTGCCCGCGGGCGTCAAGGACGGCCAGCGGATCCGCCTCAAGGGCAAGGGCACCCCGGGGGAGAGCGGCGGCCCGGCCGGCGACCTCTTCGTCGCGGTCAAGGTGTCCCCGCACCGCGTCTTCGGGCGCAAGGGCGACAACCTCACCATCGACGTACCGGTCTCGTTCGACGAGGCGGCGCTCGGTGCCGAGGTCAAGGTCCCCACGCTGGGTGGCGCCCCGGTGACCCTCAAGCTGCCGTCCGGCACTCCCAACGGGCGCACCTTCCGGGTGCGGGGCAAGGGCGCGACCCGGTCGGACGGCTCGCGGGGCGACCTGCTCGCGACCGTCCAGGTGCACGTGCCCGCCACCTTGGACACCGCGGCGCGGGAGGCGCTCGAGGCCTACCGCTCGGCCACGGCCGGCACCACGCCGCTGCGCACCAACCTGTTCGAGGCGAGCTGACATGGCTCCGTCGCGGGGCATCCCGTTCGGCAGCCCGTCCCCGGACATGGCCGTCTACGTCATCAGCGTCGCGGCCGAGCTGACCGGGCTGCACCCGCAGACGCTGCGGGCCTACGAGCGGATGGGGCTGATCGCCCCCGGGCGCACCCCGGGCGGCGGTCGCCGCTACTCCCACCGCGACCTCGAGCTGCTGCGCGAGATCGCCGACCTGACCAGTGCCGGGATCGGCATCGAGGGCGTCCGCCGCATCCTCGAGCTCGACCACCACGTCAGTGCGCTGCGCGCCCGCAACGAGGAGCTCGCGGCCGAGCTCGCCGCCACCCGCGAGGCGCTGCGCCAGGCGCTCGCCGCGGCGCGGGGCGCGGCCCCCAACAAGCTCCCGGTGCTGCGCGGCCCCGACCCGGGCCAGTCGCTGATGGTCTGGCGCCGCTCGCCCTAGCGACCGAGCAGGAACTCCTCCACCTCGGTGGCGGTCGGCGCCGTGGCCGGCCCGCGTCGGGTGACCTTGATGGCCGCCGCGGCGTTGGCCCGGCGGCAGGCGTCCACCCAGCCGTGCCCGGCCGCGACGTCGGCGACGAGCGCCCCGGTGTGGGTGTCGCCGGCCCCGTTGGTGTCGACGGCCTTCTGCGGGAAGCCCGGCAGCAGCGTGGTCTCACCGCCCACCGTCACCGCGCAGCCGGCCGCGCCGTCGCGGACGATGGTCACGGCGTCACCACGCAGCAGCGGGGCGAGCGCCCGGGCGGGGGCGGCCATCGTGTCCGCGCCGTCCTCGAGCGCCCGGCCGAGGGCGGCCAGCAGGTCGGCGGCCTCCTCGGCGTTGCCCGACCAGACGTCGGTGTGCGCGAGCATCGAGTCGCGGACGTCGGCGGGCAGGTGCGCGAAGGCCGCCCCCGGATCGAGTACGACGACCACGCCCGCGTCGAGGGTCGGCAGCCAGGCGAGCAGGGGGTCCCGCGTCTCGGCCAGGACCAGCGAGTAGCCGGTGACGCAGACCAGGTCCCCGGCCACCGGCGCGGCGGTGGACAGCGACTCCACGCTGAGGTCGCGCTCGGCACCGAGGGTGGTGACGAAGGTCCGCTCGGCCGACGGCTCGACCAGGACCAGGCAGGTCGCGGTGTCGCGAGCGGCGATGGCCGGGGCGGACAGCTCGACGTCCTCGGCGGCGAGCGAGGCGCGGACCAGGTCGCCGTTGGGGCCCGTCCCGTGGGCGCCGGCGTGGACGCACGCGGCACCGAAGCGCGCGGCGGCGACGAGGACGTTGACCGAGCCCCCGGCGTACCGGGTGCTGGAGCCGGCCATCACGTTCTGGCCGCGGCGCGGCAGCACGGGCACCTCCACGACCACGTCGACGAGCGCCTGGCCGGTGTGGATCACCCGCCTCACCCGAGGACCTCCGCGGTGGTGGCCAGGGTGATCTGCGGCGGGTAGAGGGCCATGACGTCCAGTGCGGCGCGGTGGTTCTCCGGGGTCGAGCCGGCACATGCGTCGGTCACCACGGTGAGGGTGGCCCCCGCGTCGGCGGCGGCCAGCGCGGTGGAGATGACGCAGCAGTCGGTCGCCACCCCGGCGACGACGAGGTGCGGGAGGTCACCGGTGACCTCCGTGAGGTCGGGTCCCCACTTGCCGAAGGTCGTCGCCGTCACCACGGGCGCGTCGAGGTCGCGCACCTCCTCGACCAGCTCGTAGAGGTGGTCGTCGGCAGGGACCCGGGCGAAGGGCCAGGCGTCGAGGTAGGGCCCCCAGCTGCCGGGTGCCGGGTCGGGAGCCACCCACCGGGTCAGAACCGTGCGGCCGGCGTACCGCTCGGCCAGCCGGTGCACCGGGTCGAGGATCCCGGGGAACATCGGCGAGCCCCACGGGCTGTCGGGCGAGGCGAAGATGTGCTGCGGGTCGATCACGACCAGCCAGGCGTCACGGGACATGCGCGTCACTCTTGCAGCCAGTGGCCGGGACGGGTGAGACCGCCGGGCAACCGCGTGGCGGCGTTGCCGCGCATCGCGTCGAGCTGGGGCTGGGTCAGGAACAGTGCGCGGGCCAGCGTCGCGTCGCGGACGTCGGTGTCCCGCACGTCCGCGCCGAGGAGGTCGGCCTCGCTGAGGTCGGCCCCGCGGAGGTCGGCGGCGATGAGCAGGGCCCCGCGGAGCGCTGCGCCCCGCAGGTCGGTGCCCCGCAGGTCCCGCCCGGCCAGGTCGTCGTGGGCCAGGTCGATGCGCCCGGCCCACCGGGAGCGCGCGCGGGCGCTGGCCCGCGCCAGCACGTCGCCGACCTCGAGGCGCAGGGCGTCGACGTCGAGGGCCAGCAGCTCCTCCGGAGTCCCGGCCACGTGCACGGCGAGCCGGTCGCGGAGGTCGCCCGTCACACCGGGCACGCGCTCCTCGGCCTCCACCAGGTGCGCGAGCATCTCGTGCAGCTGACGCATCACCGACAGCACGGCGGCCATCTCCCCGAGGTTGTCCTGCTCGCGCCACGAGACGCCGCCGTAGGTGACCTGGGAGACCTGCTGCCCGGCGCCGAAGCAGTCGAAGACGGTGCAACCGGGCCAGCCGTCCTCGCGCAGGGTGGCGTGGATGCCGCAGCCGTCGTCGCTGCCCAGGTGGTGGCAGGGGGTGCCGCTCGCCTTGGTGGTGCCGAAGCCCGCGTCGCGCGAGAAGGGGATCAGGACGCAGCACAGCCCGAAGCAGTTGGAGCAGTCCGCACGCAGGACGGGGAGGGTCACCCGACCCATCATGGCCCGTGGGGGCCGACCCGCCGTCAGCGGTAGTAGCCGCCGGCGATCGCGTAGGCGTTGACGACGATGAGCACGGCGAAGGCCGCGCCGACGTACCGGTTGTCGCCGATGTGCTCCCCCAGCCACTTCATGTCGCCGACCGTGGCACCGGCGCCGGGCGGGTGTCGAGAGGATGGGTCGGATCCCGTCACGGATTTACCCCATTCGGGGAGGGGTGGTCCGCACCTCGTCCCGGGCCCGGTGTGCGTGCACGGGCTGCCAGGCGTCGTGCAGCGTCGTGAGCAGGCTGAGGAGCAGCACGAAGAACAGGGCCGCGCTCTCGTCGATGTCCCGCGGGCCCAGGACCACGCGGGCGACCAGCACCAGCGCGACGTTCAGTGCGATGCGCACCCCGAAGGTCACCGCCAGCGACTCGAGGCTGAAGGAGCGCCGCGAGGCGGCCAGCACGATGGCGGCGTTGAGGACCACGAGCGTGGAGATCCCGACGAGCAGCTCGAGGTTGGAGGCCCGCATGCCGGGCACCGTCTGGGCGAAGATGATCGAGAGGAGCCCGACCAGCACGACCTTCTCGAGCGTGACCCCCGAGCGCAGCCGCGAGGTGTCGGCCCGCCACGCCGCGCGCTCGGCGGCGGTCTCCATCGCCTCCGGTAGCGGGTCGGGGGCGATGCGCAGTGACCAGTCCGGCTCGGGCAGCCGCGGGCGCACCACGAACCACAGCACCGCAGCCAGGGTGGCGATCAGGCCGATGAGCAGGGGCCAGGCCCAGTCGTAGTCGGCCAGGGTGTCGGTCACGTCGAGCTGGGCGACGTGGATCCAGTACTCCTGGGGGAGCTTGATGAACACCCAGATCAGCCCGGCCGCCACGATCCACCAGCGGCGTACGAACCGCAGCGGGTCCCACCGCGAGCGCACGGCCTCGTAGGCGATGAAGAAGTACTCGAAGGTGTTGGCGAAGATCAGCAGCAGAGCGCGTATCTGGAGGAGCTCGAAGGCGACCACGCCCACCAGGCGGTAGAAGTAGAGGAAGCGACCCACCTGGAAGGCCCCTGTGGAGGTCCAGTTGCGCAGCGTCGCGAGGTAGGCGATGGCGAGGTAGTAGACGTCCATCGCCTTGTCGTAGCTCTGGTAGCCGGGCGGGTCGTAGCCGAACGCCTGGAAGACCGTCTGGTCGACCGCGTCCACCACCAGGCAGGCCACGATGGCCGGGAGCGGGTAGAGCGGGATGAGGAGCGGCAGCAGCAGCCGCACCCCGACCACGGTCACGAACAGCCACTCCATGGCGACGAGCATGGCGTGCCGCGTGGGCCGTGTCACCCGGCTCGGGCACCGGTCTGGTCGAGGTCGGTCAGGCGGGCGTGTCCATCCGGGGCTGCCGGAGGTCGAAGAAGCTGCGTTCGCCGACGGTGAGCGACTCCATCTCCTCCATCATCGCCCTCAGCTCGGCCGGCGGCTCCTGTCGCTCTCCCGCGCGGGCCTCGGCCTCCGACCGGAACCAGATCACCATGGTCCACTCGCCGTCCCCGTGGTAGGCCGAGAGGGTGCCGAGGATGTCCGGGCGGAAGGCCTGCCAGTCCGTCGGGTCGGCGGCCATGAGCTCGCGGCTCCGGTCCGGGTCGCTGCTCCGGCCCTGCATCACCTGCACGAAGCCCGCCTGGTCGGGGTCGCCGTAGGTGTCGGCGTCCACGGTCGTGCTGTTGCGGAACTGCGGCTCGGCGGTGAACAGCGCGGCCATCCGCTCCCACCAGGCACCCTGCTCGGGCCGGTCGCCGTTGCGCCTGGCTGCCTCCTCGGACTCGAAGCGGGCCAGGGCGACGAGCATCCCGTCCTCGGTCACCCCACCCGTGCTGCCGAGCCAGCCGTCGGCCCCCGGCGCCAGGTCCCGCACCCACTCGTCCATGAGGCCGTCCACGTCGGCGTCCGCCTTCACCGGTCCCTCGAAGACCTGCACGAACATGTCGTCCTCCTCTGCGTGGCACCGCCCCGTCCGGCCTTCGACGCTACGCCGGCCGCTCCGGTCCCGGTATCGCGCAAATGGGCCAACTTTCACAAAGTTGAGGGGAATCGACTCAACTTCTGGCGCGTTGTGAGCAGTGGGACCACAGTGGTCCCAGAGTGGTCCGACGTACGACCACACCCACGCACGATCACGAGGGAGATCCGCAGTTGAGCCAGTTCGGCGCCGAGAAGTTCACCACCCGCAGCCGCGAGGTCATCGAGGCTGCCCAGCTCGCCGCGACCACGGCGGGGAACACCCAGACCGAGCCCATCCACCTGCTGGTCGCCCTGCTGCGCCAGGAGGACGGGACGGCCCGCAACCTCATCGGCAAGGCCGGCGTGGATGCGACGGCGCTGACCGCCCGCGCCGAGCAGGCGATGCAGTCCCTGCCGCGGGCCAGCGGCTCCACGGTGCAGCAGCCCGCCGCGAGCGCCTCGCTCACCCGGGTGCTGGCCAGCGCCCTCGACCTCGCCTCCGGGATGAAGGACGACTACGTCGCCACCGAGCACCTGCTCATCGCGACCGCGACCGTCGACAGCTCGGCCCGGACGCTCCTCACCGACGCCGGTCTCTCCGAGTCCGGGCTGCGGGAGGGACTGACCGCCGTGCGCGGCAACCGCCGCGTCACCAGCCCGGAGGCCGAGTCGTCGTACGAGGCGCTGGAGAAGTACTCCGTCGACCTCACCCGCTCCGCCGAGGAGGGCCGCCTCGACCCCGTCATCGGCCGTGACTCGGAGATCCGCCGGGTGATCCAGGTCCTCAGCCGGCGCACCAAGAACAACCCCGTGCTCATCGGGGAGCCCGGCGTCGGCAAGACCGCCGTCGTCGAGGGCCTCGCCCAGCGCGTGGTGGACGGCGACGTGCCCGACAGCCTCAAGGGCCGCCGGGTGCTCAGCCTCGACCTGGCCGCGATGGTGGCGGGCGCGAAGTACCGCGGCGAGTTCGAGGAGCGGCTCAAGGCCGTCCTCGAGGAGATCAAGGACGCCGGCGGGCAGGTCATCACCTTCATCGACGAGCTGCACACGGTCGTCGGCGCGGGCGCCGGCGGTGACTCCGCGATGGACGCCGGCAACATGCTCAAGCCGATGCTGGCGCGCGGCGAGCTGCACATGATCGGCGCGACCACCCTCGACGAGTACCGCGAGCGGATCGAGAAGGACCCCGCCCTGGAGCGACGGTTCCAGCAGGTCTTCGTCGGCGAGCCCAGCGTCGAGGACACCATCCAGATCCTGCGCGGCATCCAGGAGAAGTACGAGGCGCACCACGGCGTACGGATCACCGACGCCGCGCTGGTCGCCGCCGCGACGCTCTCCGACCGCTACATCACCGGGCGCCAGCTGCCCGACAAGGCCATCGACCTCATCGACGAGGCCAGCTCGCGGCTGCGGATGGAGCACGAGTCCAGCCCCGAGGAGATCGACCAGCTGCGCCGCCAGGTCGACCGGCTGAAGATGGAGGAGTTCGCGCTCGACAAGGAGACGGACGACGCGTCGCGCGAGCGGCTCGCCGTACTCAAGGCCGACCTGGCCGACAAGGAGGAGGAGCTGCGCGGTCTCGAGGCCCGCTGGGAGCGGGAGAAGTCGTCGCTCGAGGGCGAGGGCGAGCTGCGTCGCCAGCTCGACGCGCTGCGGGTCGAGGCCGACAAGCTGCTGCGCGAGGGCGACCTCGCCGCCGCCAGCGAGATCCAGTACGGCCGGATCCCGGCGCTGGAGGACCAGATCGCCAACGTCGAGGTCACCGAGGAGCAGGTCACCGAGAAGCTCGTCGGCGACGAGGTCGGCGCCGAGCAGATCGCCGATGTGGTGGAGGCCTGGACCGGCATCCCGACCGGCCGGCTGCTCCAGGGCGAGACGGCCAAGCTGCTCGAGATGGAGTCCGTGATCGGCGCCCGGCTGATCGGCCAGCGCGACGCGGTGACCGCGGTGAGCGACGCCGTACGCCGATCGCGGGCCGGGATCGCGGACCCCAACCGCCCCACAGGCTCGTTCCTCTTCCTGGGCCCGACGGGCACCGGCAAGACCGAGCTGGCCAAGTCGCTGGCCGACTTCCTCTTCGACGACGAGCGCGCGATCGTGCGCATCGACATGAGCGAGTACGGCGAGAAGCACTCGGTCTCGCGGCTCGTCGGCGCCCCTCCCGGCTACGTCGGGTACGACGAGGGCGGCCAGCTCACCGAGGCGGTGCGCCGGCGTCCCTACAGCGTCGTGCTGCTCGACGAGGTGGAGAAGGCGCACCCCGAGGTCTTCGACGTCCTGCTCCAGGTGCTCGACGACGGCCGGCTCACCGACGGGCAGGGCCGCACGGTCGACTTCCGCAACACGCTGCTGGTCCTGACGAGCAACCTCGGCTCGGCGTACCTCGTCGACCCGACGATGGACCCGGTCGCCCGCAAGGAGTCGGTGATGGGCGTGGTGCGCTCGTCCTTCAAGCCCGAGTTCCTCAACCGGCTCGACGAGATCGTGCTCTTCGACGCCCTCACCAAGGACGACCTCGCGCACATCGTCGACCTGCAGCTGGCGCTGCTGGAGAAGCGGCTCGCCGTCCGCCGGATCACCATCCACGTGACCGACGCGGCGCGCGCCTGGCTCGCGGAGACCGGCTACGACCCGGCGTACGGCGCCCGGCCGCTGCGCCGGCTCATCCAGTCGGCCATCGGCGACCCGCTGGCCCGGCGCCTCATCGGTGGCGACGTCTCCGACGGGGGCTCGGTGACCGTCGACGTCGGGGAGGGCGGGCTCGTCGTGGCCTGAGGGTTTCTCGAACAGGCCCCGCGGCAGAGTCCCCGCCCAGCCGGGGACTCTGCCACCGTGTGACGGTTGCAACGGTCACACGGTGACCGACTCGCCCATCAAGTGCGGCCGGCGCGCCCGCGGACGGCTCTCAGACGTACCTCAGCCCACTGGGGGATGCTGGGTCCCGTGACCACCACCGCCGACGACGTACGCCCGTGGTGGCGGCTGCGCGACACCCCGGTCCCGGGCGGCGTGCCCGACCTGGCGAAGGCGCTGCTCTGGGTCGAGCTGGGGATCGTGCTGCTGGTCTCACTCGGCCGCTCGGCGATCTACTCGGTCGTCAGCCTCCTGTCCGCGCTCACGGCGCCCGGACCGCTGTCGTCGCAGGCGGCGAACCTCAACACCTCGCTCGCACCGGACCGACCGTTGCTCGACCTGACCTACCAGCTGCTGCGGATCGGCTTCGCCCTCGTGCCCGTCGCGCTGGCGGCGTACCTCCTCGTCCGCTCGGGCACCCGGCTGCGTGAGGTGTGGGCGCGCGGCGGCGGATGGTTCGGGGTCCGCGACCTCGGGCGTGGAGCGCTGCTGGCGCTCGGTGTCGGGTCCGTCGGTGTGGCCTTCTACCTCGTCACCTTCGCGCTCGGCACCAACCTCACCGTGGTCGCCCAGTCGCTGCCGGGGGAGTGGTGGCGGGTGCCGGTGCTCGTCCTCGCGGCGGCCGAGAACGCCGTGCTCGAGGAGCTCGTGGTGCTGGGGTTCGTGCAGGTGCGGCTGCGCCAGATCGGCCTCGGCGACACCGCGGCGATCGGGCTCGCGGCGCTGCTGCGCGGCAGCTACCACCTCTACCAGGGCCTCGGCGGCTTCGTCGGCAACCTCGCGATGGGCCTGCTCTTCGGCTGGCTCTTCCGTCGCTGGGGCCGGGTGATGCCGTTCGTGGTCGCGCACACGCTGCTCGACGTCGGCGCGTTCGTCGGGTACGCCGTCCTGGCCGGGCGGGTCGACTGGCTGCCGACCCTCTAGGGCTGGACAGCGCTAGTCGGCCGTACGACGCCGCGACAGCCAGCCGCCGCCCCACAGGGCCCACAGCACCAGCAGCGGCTGGAAGAACAACCGCACCAGGCGCGCCCGGTCGGAGTCGAGCCCGAAGGCGTCGACCCCCTCGACGTACTGCGCGACGTTGCCCGGGAAGATCGCCACGAAGAACGCCGCCAGCAGCCCGCCGACCAGCCGCTTGCGCTGCGGCAGGGCGACGAAGGCCGCGCCCAGCGCGATCTCGACGACCCCGGACGCCACGACCGTGAGGTCCTCCTCGAGCGGGAACCACGACGGCACCTGCGCCCGGAACTCCTCGCGCTGGGTGGTCAGGTGGAGTACTCCGGCGCCCACCATCGCCGTACCGAGCAGGAGGCGGGCTGTGGTGCGTGCGGTGCTCATGACTCGCAGCCTAGGGGGCGACGGGTGAGCGATCCGGGCCCCCGCCTGCTCGGGGTAGTCCGTGACGATCGGCCCCCGGATCCGGCGTCGGAGGGGGCCGATCGTCACGGAGTACCCCCGGAATGCCCCGGAAATGCCCCGGACTACCCCCGCGCGACCCCGCGACTACCCCGGCAGGCCGGGCGGCAGCGGGAGCACCGCGCCGGGGTTCATCAGCCCGGCGGGGTCGAGGGCGTCCTTGACGGCCCGCATCAGCGAGACCTCGACGTCGCTCTTGTACGCCGCCGCCGCGGCCGCCTTGGACCGCCCGAGGCCGTGCTCGGCGCTGATGCTCCCGACCGAGGCGGCGACCGAGGCGTTGACGACGTCCGACAGCGCGGCGGCGTGCGTCAGGAACTCCTCGGAGGACATCTCCGCGGGACGCGACAGGTTGTAGTGCAGGTTGCCGTCGCCGACGTGGCCGTAGACGAAGAGCCGCGTCCCGGGCAGGTGCGCCTCGACGGCCGGACCGGTCCGCGCGACGAAGTCGGCCAGCCCGGTGATCGGCACCGACACGTCGTGCTTGACCGTCGGGCCGTGGATCTCCTGGGCCTCCGACACCCGCTCGCGCAACGCCCACAGGCCGGCCCGCTGGGCGGGGGAGCCGGCGATCGCCGCGTCGAGGACCAGCCCGGCATCGACCGCCTCGCCCAGGGCGGCCTCCAGCGCGGAGTCGACGTCGGCACCGGCCGGGCCGGCGAGCTCGACCAGGCCGTACCACTCCGCGGCGGTGGCCAGCGGGTCCGAGAGGCCGGCCGCCACGACCAGGTCGCGCGCGGGCCGCGAGACCAGCTCCCACGTGGTGAGCCGGTCCCCACCGTGGTCGCGCAGCACGCCGAGCAGCTCGGCCGCCGCAGCCACGTCGCGCAGCGCCAGCCACGCGGTCGCCCGGGTCGGGGTCGCCGGCTGCAGCGCCAGCACCGCCGCGGTCACCACGCCGAGCGTGCCCTCCGCGCCGATGAAGAGCTGCTTGAGGTCGTAGCCGGTGTTGTCCTTGCGCAGCGACCGCAGCCCGTCCCACACCCGGCCGTCGGGCAGCACCACCTCGAGGCCGAGCACCTGGCTGCGCATCATCCCGTAGCGCAGCACGGCGGTGCCGCCGGCGTTGGTGGAGATGTTGCCGCCGATCGTGCAGCTGCCCTGCGAGCCGAGGGTCAGCGGGAACAGCCGGTCGACCGCCGCGGCCGCCTCGTGCACGTCCGCCAGCGCGCAGCCGGCCTCGACGGTGATCGTCCCGCCCGCCGCGTCGACGGCGCGGACYGCCCGCATCCGCCCCAGCGACAGCACCACCTGCGAGCCCGAGTCGTCGGGGACCGCGCCCCCGCTCATCCCGGTGTTGCCGCCCTGGGGGACGACCGCCACCCCGGCGTCGTGGGTGAGGGCGAGCACGGCGGCCACCTCGGCGGTGCTGCCGGGGCGTACGACGGCCAGTGGCCGTCCGCTGTAGGCGCCACGCCAGTCCGTGTCGTACGCCGCGAGGTCGGCCGGGTCGGTCAGCACGTGGGCCTCGCCCACGACGGAGCGCAGCGAGTCGAGCAGGGCGGGGGAGTCGGTCACGGGGGTCATTGTCCTCACGGTCAGCCGAGCAGGACGGCGATGAGCAGGGCGACGGGCAGCGAGGCCAGGGTGGTCACGAGGATCGTCTCGCGGGCCACGTCCTCGCCGGTCCGGTAGCGGGTGGCGTGCAGGAAGATGTTCTGCGCGGTCGGCAGGGCGGCGGTGATGACCACCCCGAGCAGTGCACGGTCCTCGAGGCCGAACGCKGTGCCGACCGTCCAGGCCACGACCGGCATCACCGCGAGCTTGAGCACGGTGGCGACCAGGACCTCGCGGTTGTGGCCGGCCCGCCCCGGCCACGGGCTGAGCCGCAGCGCCGCGCCGTACGAGAGCAGCATCGCCGGGATGGCGAGCCCGGCCAGCAGCTCGATCGGCGACATCACGATCCGCGGCAGCTCCCACCCGGTGAGGGCGAGCACGAGGCCGAGGAGGGCGGCGACGGTGAGGGGGTTGGTGGTCAGCCGCCGCAGCGCCGCGCCCGCGCCCTCGCCACGGCCGGTGAGGCGGTCGAGGACGACGAGCGCGGCCGGCTGCACGAGCAGCATCTGCACCAGCAGGGTCGGCACCACGACCGTGGTGTCGCCCACGACGAAGGCCGCGACTGCGATGCCGAGGTTGCCGGCGTTGACGTACGACGACGCCAGCGAGCCGATCAGCACCGAGCCGGTGTCGAGCCGTCGCCGCCACCGCGCCCACGCGGCGTACAGCAGGAAGCAGGTGGCCAGCGAGGCGGCGGACGCGGCGAGKTTGGCGACCGCGCCGGCGATCTCGACCTTGCTGATCACCACGATCATCAGCGCGGGTGAGGCGACGAAGAAGGCGATCTCGCCGAGGGTCCGCTGGGAGCGCGCGTCGAGGACGCCGGTGTGCGCGAGGCCGGCACCGCACGCGATGACGACGAGGATCGTGACGAAGCCGATCAGGAGGTCCACGGGTGCTCCCGGTCGTGTAGGTGGCGCATGGCGCGATGCCGAGGGGGCAATGGACGCGCGCGTCGGCGCCCGGGAAGGATGGCCCGATGACCCAGTCCCGCGTCGTCCGTGTCGGCCCGCTCATGCCCTTCCTGGAGGAGGCACTCGTCGCCGCGTACGACGCCCCGTCCCTCGCCGACGTCGGGTCGTCGACCGCGGGGCTCCAGGTCGCCGTGGCCGGCGGCGGCACCCCGATCGGGGCCGCGGAGATGGACGCGCTGCCGGACCTGCGGGCGATCACGAACTTCGGGGTGGGCTACGACAACGTCGACGTCGCCGAGGCGGCGTGGCGCGGCATCGTCGTCTCCAACACCCCCGACGTGCTGACCGACGCGGTCGCCGACCTGTCGGTCGCCCTGGTGCTCGGAGTCATGCGCCAGGTCGGCGCGGCCGAGCGCTGGCTGCGCCGCGGCGAGTGGGCGGCCGGCGGCCGCTTCCCGCTGACCCGCGACGTGCGCGGCTCGACCGTCGGCATCCTCGGCCTGGGCCGGATCGGCCGGGCGGTGGCCGAGCGGCTCGAGGTCTTCGGCGCCACCATCGCCTACCACTCGCGCAGCCCCAAGGACGTGGCGTGGACCTACCACGACAGCCCGGTCGCGCTGGCGGAGGCCAGCGACGTGCTGGTCGTGCTGACCCCCGGAGGGGCCGGCACCGAGCACCTGGTCGACGCCGAGGTCCTCGACGCGCTCGGCCCCGAGGGCTACCTCGTCAACGTCGCCCGCGGCTCGGTCGTGGACGAGAAGGAGCTGGTCGCCGCTCTGGAGGCTGGCCGGATCGCCGGTGCGGGGCTCGACGTCTTCGCCGACGAGCCGCACGTGCCCGCCGGGCTGCTGGAGCGTGAGGACGTCGTGCTGCTCCCGCA
>NZ_JBFUMD010000037.1:0-14404 GCF_054049555.1 Nocardioides sp. P5_C9_2 | reverse complement strand
GGCCGCGGCCGCGCCGTCCCTGGCACCGCCGCCGACCGGCACGGCGCGCCGCGAGGTCTACGACAGCGCCGGGACGACCCACCAGCGGGTCACCCTGGTGCGGCCCGAGGGCGGTCCGGAGACGAAGGACTCCGACGTCATCAACGCCTACGACAGTGCCGGCGTCGTGCGCTCCTTCTTCCGCCAGATGCTCAACCGGGACTCGATCGACAACCGGGCGCTGGACCTGGTCCTCAACGTGCACTACGGGGCGGCGTACAACAACGCGTTCTGGGACGGCGACGAGATGACCTTCGGCGACGGGGACGGCGTCATCTTCTCCGGCTTCGCCCGCTCGCTCGACGTGGTCGGCCACGAGCTGGCGCACGGCGTCACGCAGTACGCCTCCGGGCTCGCCTACCAGGGCGAGTCCGGGGCACTCAACGAGCACTTCAGTGACGTCTTCGGCACTGCCATCACGCAGTGGTCGGCCGGCGAACGCCCCGAGGACGCCGACTGGCTGATCGGCGACGAGATCATGGCTCCGGACCTGTACGGCGAGGCGCTGCGGTCGATGCGGAACCCGGGCACGGCGTACGACAACCCGATCCTGGGCACGGACCCGCAGCCCGCGCGGTACGCCGACCGCTACACCGGCGCCGCGGACAACGGGGGAGTCCACATCAACTCCGGCATCCCCAACCGGGCCTTCTACCGGGTGGCCACCGAGCTCGGGGACACCGTCGTGACGGCACGGATGTGGTACCACGCGCTCCACTTCCTGCCGCCCACCGCGACGTTCGCGCAGGCTGCCTCGCAGGTCGCCGAGTCCGCCCGCGTGCTGGTCAAGGCCGGCATCGTGGAGAAGGGCGCGGCGCAGGTCGTGCGGGGGGCGTGGCGAGAGGCGGGTGTGGGGTGACGTGACGATCTCAGTGACCTGGCTCGGCCACTCCACCGTCGTCCTCGACCTGGACGAGGTGCGGCTCGTCGCCGACCCGCTCCTGCGGACGCACGGGGGGATCCTGCGTCGGCGGGGCGACCGGCCGGACAGTGTCGCCTGGCGAGGGGCGGACGCGGTCCTGCTCTCGCACCTGCACCACGACCACGCCGAGGTCTCCTCGCTCCGGCTGCTGGGGGCGGCACCGGTGCTGACGTCGCCCGAGAACGCCGCCTGGGCCACCGGCAAGGGTCTGTCCGGACGTGGCCTGGCCGAGGGGGAGTGGGTCCCCGTGGGGGACTCCGGAGACGTCACGGTCCGGCTCGTGGAGGCGGTGCACCACTCCCGCCCGATGCCGCACCGTCCGAACGCCGCCCACGGCCACCTGGTGCGTGGCGGGTCCGGGGTCGTCTGGCTCGCCGGGGACACCAGCATCCATCCCGGGATGGCGGACCTGGCCGAGATGGCCGGCGCCCCGGTCGACGTCGCTGTCGTGCCGGTGGGCGGGTGGGGCCCTCGGCTCTCGCCGGGGCACATGGGACCGGAGGAGGCGGCGATCGCCTGTCGGATGGCCGGCGCCGCCTGTGGCGTCCCGGTGCACTGGGGGACCTTCCACGTGCCCGGCGGGTCGCGGCACCCACGCGGCTGGATGGACGCGGCGGGTCCGCGGTTCGAGACCGCGCTGGCCCGTGAGGCGCCCGGGTGCCGGGCGCTCGTCCTGGACGTCGGCGGCTCGGCGCGGGTGGTGGGGTGACGCAGCCTCGTCAGTCGGTCCTCAGGCTGTCGTCGACGGGCGCCGGATGGCGCCAGGCCCAGGGCTGGGCCTCCTCGAGCTGCGCCGCGAGCCGCAGCAGGTCGCCGTCGGCGCCGAGCGGGCCGACGAGCTGGACGCCCAGGGGAAGGCCGGCTGCGGTCCAGTGGAGCGGGACGCTGATGGCCGGGCGGCCGGTCAGGTTGGCCAGCTGGGTGTAGGGCACCCAGTCGAGGTTGTCGTGGATGATCTCGTCGAGCATCCCGGTGGCCGTCAAGATCCGTCCGGCCCGCAGCCGGCTGACCACGCGCGCAAGCGTCTGGAGGCGGTCGGGCGTGCGGGTGGCGTGCACCGGGAGCGGGGGCCGGGCGAGCGTCGGGGTGAGGAAGACGTCGTGGCCCTCGTGGAACTCGGCGAGGGAGTGCACGTAGCCGTTGACGTTCTGCAGGGCCTGCAGCATCGGGAGCAGCCCGGAGGCACGCCCGATCTCCGCGCTGGCCAGGGTGTCGGCCTCGAAGTGGCTGTCGGGGGCGCCCAGCCGCTTCCTGGCGTCGCTGACCTGGCCGTAGAGCTGGGCGAACCAGATGGTGAGGAAGTCCCGGGCCAGCGCCTCGTCGTCGTGGGGCGGTGACACCTCCTCGACGTCGTGGCCGAGCTCGGCGAGCAGCTGGGCCGCCCGCTCGACGGCCGCGAACGCCTCGGGGTCGGGGCTCGCGTTGATCGCCGAGGAGACGGAGTAGCCGATGCGGAGCCGTCCCGGCCGCTCGCGGATCTGCTCGACGAACGGCACGTCGTGCGTGGCGGAGCGGTAGCCCGCGCGCGGATCGGGGCCGATGATGGCGTCCAGCAGGGCGGCGCTGTCGCGGACCGTACGGGTCACCACTCCCTGGGTCACCATCCCGTACATCACCTCACCGGTCTGAGGGCCGTAGGGACCCAGGCCACGGCTGGTCTTGAGCCCGACCAGGCCGTTGCAGGCGGCGGGGATGCGCACGGACCCGCCGCCGTCGTTGGCTCCGGCGGCCGGGACGATGCCCGCCGCGACGGCCGCACCGGAGCCGCCCGACGAGCCACCCGGGGTGTGGGCGGTGTTCCACGGGTTGCGTGCCGGTCCCCAGTGCTCCGACTCGGTGACCCCCTTGGCCCCGAACTCGGGGGTGTTGGTCTTGCCGAAGACGACCAGCCCGGCATCGAGGAATCGCTGCGTCACCAGGGCGTGCCGGTCCGCGACGTCGTGGGCCAGGGCGCGTGAGCCGTTGGAGGTGGGGAACCCGGCGTACTCCTGGCCGAGATCCTTCACCAGGAACGGGACGCCCGCGAAGGCCCCGCCCAGGGACGCGTCGGCGGCGCGCTCGTCCGCGACCCCGCCGAGGTCGGCGACGACGGCGTTGAGAAGGGGGTTCATCTCATCGCGCCGGCCCCGCGCGAGCGCCAGCAGCTCCGTGGCCGTGACCTCCCCGCGGGCGACCAGCTCGGCAAGGGCGGTGGCGTCGTGGGTGAGGTACTCCTCCGGGGTCATGGCGGGAGGCTACCGGGGAAGGTCGGCGATGCCGGGCCGCATGGTCGAGGTCGACAGCTCGCCGGGGGCGGCTCGCGGTCGGTGGGAGGGTGTCCCCATGACCCGCGTCTGCCTCTCGCGCCTGCCGGGGGAGCAGGTGCTGGTGGTCGAGAGGGACGTCGAGCGAACGGTGCCGCTGGTCGACCTGCCGGCGTACGTCGCGACGCGGGAGCCGGAGTCGCCCCGATGGGTGTGGGACGACACCGCACGGTGGTACCCGCCGCTGCTGGCCGCCGGGGTGCGGGTCGAGCGCTGCCACGACCTGCGGCTGGTCCGTCGCCTGCTGCGGCGGGCACCCGCCGTGGAGGGTCGGCTGCTCGACGGGGAGCAGTCCGAGCACTGGGACCGGCTCGCTCCTGGCGCCGTGTCCGATCCGGTGCTGTTCTCGGCCGACGACACCGCCGAGCACCTGCGCGCCGACCTCGAGGACGCCCGCCAGCAGGCCGCGGTGGCCGGCTCACCGGAGTCCGGCCGGCTCGGTCTGCTGCTCGCGGCGGAGTCGGCGGGTGCCCTGGTCGCGGCCGAGATGACGTACGCCGGGGTCCCCTGGCGGCTGGACGTGCACGAGCGGCTGCTGGCCGACCTCCTCGGGCCCCGGCCGCCGCGCGGGGCCCGTCCGCGGCTGCTCGAGGCGCTGGTCGAGGAGGTGCGTCGCGCCTTCGCCGCCCCGGGCCTCAACCCCGACTCGCGGCCCGAGCTGCTCGCGGCGCTGCGTCGGGCGGGGCTCGAGGTCTCCGACACCCGTGCGTCGTCCCTGCGAGCCCTCGAGCACCCGGGCATCTCCCCGCTGCTGCGCTACAAGCAGCTCGCGCACCTCTTCCAGACCAACGGGTGGGCCTGGATCGACCAGTGGGTGAGCGGCGGCCGGTTCCGTCCGTCGTACCAGCCGGCCGGGTCGGTGACGGGACGGTGGTCCTCCAACGGCGGTGGTGCTCTCTCGTTCCCGGTGCAGGTGCGGCCCGCAGCCGTGGCCGACGACGGCTGGGTGCTGGTGGTCGCCGACGTCGCCCAGCTCGAGCCGCGGGTGCTCGCCGGGATGAGCGGCGACCGAGCGCTGGCCCACGCGGCACGCGGGGCCGATCTCTACCAGGGGATGGTCGACGACGGCGCCGTCCGGAGTCGCCAGGACGCCAAGCTCGGCCTCCTGGGCGCGATGTACGGCGCGACCAGCGGCGAGAGCGGTCGGATGGTGGCGGGGCTCACCCGTCGCTACCCCCGGGCATTCGGTCTCGTGGAGGACGCGGCCCGTGCCGGCGAGCGCGGCCAGGTGGTGCGCACGCTGCTGGGGCGCGGGTGCCCGACCCTGGGGGAGGCCTGGGACCAGGACATCGACGACACGCCGGTCGATGCCGACGGTCAGGCGCGCCGGCGCCGCGCCCACGGCCGCTTCACCCGCAACTTCGTGGTGCAGGGCACGGGCGCGGAGTGGGCTCTGTGCTGGATCGCCGACCTGCGCAACCGGCTGTGGCGCCTGGGCGGCGCGGAGGATCTCGTCGGCGGTCCGCACCTCGTCTTCTTCCTGCACGACGAGGTGGTCGTGCACACCCCGGCGGCGCTCGCCGACGAGGTCGCCGCACACGCCGCCGACGCCGCTGCGAGCGCCGGGAGCCTGGTGTTCCGTGACGCGGACATCGACTTCCCGCTCAACGTCTCGATCGTGCGGTCCTACGCCGACGCCGGCAAGCCCGGAGCCGCAGTCGGGCAGTGACCGCGCGCCTGGGCGCCTCAGAGGTCCCAGGCCTCACCGTCCGGGCTGGCGACGGCGACGACGTACCCGTCGGGGTCGCGCACCCAGATCTCCCGGTGACCCGGACCGTTCCCGTCGCCCGGGGGCGGGTTGCGGTGGGGTGCGTTGACCACGTCGGCGCCGAGGCTGGCGGCCCGCTCGACCACGCCGTCGAAGTCGCTCACCTCCCCGAACCAGACCAGCACGCCGTTGCCCCGCTCGACCGTCGGGTCGCCGACGGGTCCGTGGTGGTGCTCGGTCCCCTCGTGGTGGAGCTGGAGGACGAGCTCACCGTCGGCGAGGAGGCGCTCGTACTCGGGTCCGCCGTGGTCGCTGGTGAGGCCGAGCAGCTGGTGGTACCACCGGCTGCTGGCCTCGACGTCACGCACCATCAGCATCGTCTGTGCGCGAGCGGTGGCGACCGGGGCGACCAGGCCGATCCGGTTGCCCGAGGGGTCGTCGACCTCGACCAGCCACCGCTCGCCCTGGTCGAGGGACGGCCGTTGGCGCACCGCCCCGCCGGCGTCGACGACCCGCTCGAGCGTGGGGTAGAGGTCCTCGACGGTGAACCACGGTACCGGGCCGTCCGTGGCGGGCGCGAGATCGGTCGTCCACTGGCCGATGAGTCCGGGGGCCTCGAAGCTGCCGTACGTCGCCTCCCCGCGCCAACCGAGGACGGAGGCGTAGAAGGCGATGGAGGCGTCGAGGTCGGTCGTGGGGAGCTGGAGGTAGGCGAGCCCTCCGCTGGGCGGGCGGTGGCGGGACGGTCGGGCGTCGGTGCTCATCGGCGGTCCTCCTGGGTGGTCGTCGGGTGGGTGGTCGTGGGGTGCGCGGTCTGCGTCGTCGGCTCAGTCCTCCAGGGCGCGCAGCTCGGTGCCCCGGGCCCGCCGCATCGCCGTGACCTGCGCGGAGAGCTCGGTGACGTCGACCTCACTGCGGCTGGTGAGCTGGTGCGGGTCCAGGGACAGGTCGTAGAGCTCCCACTCGCCGCGCTCGTGGTGCTCGATGTAGGCCTGCGACCCCTCCCGCAGCATCGCCCACCCGAGGTTGGTGTTCTCGACGAGCAACCGGCGGCGCCACGAGGACCAGTCGCCGCTGCGCAGGGGCTCGAGCATCGAGCGTCCGGAGAGCTCGCGGCCCGCGTCGGGATCGAGCCCGGCGATGTCGAGCGTGGTGGGCATCAGGTCGACCTGGGACACGAGGGCGTTGCGGGTGCCCGGCGCGACTCCGGGCCCGCGCACGACGTACGGGATGCCGGCGGACTCCTCGTAGGGCTGCTCCTTGCGGAAGAGCCTGTGCTCGCCGCGGAGGTGCAGCTCCTCGAGCTTGCCCTCCAGGACCCGGCGCATCAGCGCGAGGTCCTGGGGAGGGAGGTCCCGCATCCAGGAGGGCTTGTCGGACAGGTCGGCCTCGTTGAGGGCGGGCGGGTCCCAGGTGACGTCGTCGAAGTCGTGGCGGTGCTCCTCGCTCGGCCGGTAGGGGTCGTGGGGGATCGACGGCGCCCACACGGCGAACCACGGGCCGCTGTCCTCGTGCCGTTCCACGAACCGACGCAACCGATCGGCGGCGAAGGTGTCGGCCACCGCCTGGCCGTCGAGCTGGCGCACGTCACCGTCGACGTTCACCTGACCCCGCTTGCCGACCGTGGCCACCCACCGTCCCCACCCCGGGGCGACGTACGCCGGGTCCTCGCCGAGACCGTTCATGTACTTGCCGAAGTAGCCGGTGTCGGCGTCGGCGCCACGCATCCGGGTGGCGACGGTGTCGCCGTCGAGGCCCTGGTCGACGAACGGGCGGTGGGTGCGGTTGTCGTGGCAGCCGTGGTCGTGCGGGTACCGGCTGGTGAGCATGGAGGCCCGCGCCGGCCCGCACCACGGCATCGCGGTGTAGCCGCGACGGAACCGGACGCCCTTCTCCACCAGCCGCTTCCACGTCGCGTCCATGGTCGGGAGCATCGAGCGCATCTGGTCGTCGGTGATGATCCACAGGACGTTGTCGGCCATGCGCACCGACACTACGCTCGCCGGGATGAGCCGCATCTTCACCACGAGCGTCGCCTCGGTCTACCCCCACTACGTCGCCAAGGTGGAGCGGAAGGGCCGCACGAAGGCCGAGCTGRACGAGGTGATCGAGTGGCTGACCGGCTTCGACGACGCGGCCCTGGACCGGCACCTGGCGGCGGGGACGACGTTCGAGGACTTCTTCGCCGAGGCGCACCTCAACCCGCTGGCGTCACACATCACCGGGGTGGTGTGCGGGGTGCGGGTCGAGGAGGTCGAGGACCCGCTGATGCAGAAGATCCGCTACCTCGACAAGCTCGTGGACGAGCTGGCGCGCGGCAGGGCCATGGAGAAGGTCCTGCGCAACCGGAGTCAGCCGGCGTAGGGGACCTCACTGGTCCACGCGTGCTCCGGGGCGGTGACGGCACGCCAGACGGCCTCGGCCACGCGGTCGGGCGTGAAGGCGCCCTCGCGGGCGAGGTTCCCGCGGACGGTCACGGACACCGCGCGGATCCCGTCCGGGGCCAGGGTGGCGTCGATGCTCTGCACGAGGTTGCGGAGGCCGGCCTTCTGCACGCCGAGGGAGGCTGGCCCGTGCCACGGCTCGTCGGCGGCCATGCTGCCGGTGGCGCTGACCCGGCTGCCGTCCACGAGGAACGGTCGGGCGGCCTGGACGGCGGTGAGCAGGGCGCCGACGCCCAGCGCGACGTCCTCGAGGAGCTCGGGGACCGTCAGCTCGAGCGGGTCCTTGTCCCGGTAGGCACTGGGGTTGAAGTGCAGCACGTCGATCCGCCCCCACCCGCGTCCCATGTTCTGGACGGCGTCGGTCGCCGCGACCGTGTCGGTGAGGTCGACCGCGGCGGACCGGACGGTCGCACCACGCTGCAAGAGGTCGGCCGTCAGCTCCTCGAGCGCACCGCGGTCGCGGCCCAGCAGCCCCACGTCGTACCCCTCGTCGGCGAAGCGGCGGGCGAGCGAACCACCCACGCCCGGACCCGCACCCACCAYGACGACCACAGGTCTGCTCATGAGGACTTCCTACCGCCTTCCTGGGTGCGTGTCCCGCACCGGGCCACGCCGGGGGTGGGCCTGACAAGGTGGGGGACATGACCGACCCGAACCCCTCGCCCACCCTCGTCGTCGTCACCGGAGCCAACGGACTGGTGGGCAGCCGTGTCGTCGCGGCCCTCAGCGAGCGGGGTGCTGCCGTGCGTGCCGTCGTACGCCGCGCCGGCACCGCGCCGGTCCTCCCCGGTGTCGAGGAGCGGGTCGGCGACTTTGCCGACCCGGCCTTCGCCGCCGACGTGGTGGCGGGCGCCGGGGCGCTGGTGACGACCGTGCACCCGCTGGGCGGCGACGCCGACAGCCAGYGGACGGTGGGCCTCGACGGCACGCTCGCCATCGCCCGGGCCGCGGCGCGGGCCGGAGTGGGGCGCCTCGTGCACGTGTCGACCGGAGCGGTCTACGCCCGCAGCCCGGGGCTCGGTGACGTGGACGAGCACTCCGCCCTGGTGGGCGACGACGCCGGGGACTACGCGGTCATCAAGCGTGACGTCGACCTGGCGCTCGCCGCCGTGGACGGACCCACCCGGGTCCTGGTGCGGCCGCCGGCGATCCTGGGCGCGGGGAAGACCTCGGTATGGAACTCGGTGCACCCGGCCCGGGTCCGCGACGACGAGAACGCCCGGCACGCCGTGGCGGACCAGTCGTTCGCCTGGGTGCACGTCGACGACCTCGCGGCCCTCACCGCCGACGTCGCGGTCGGCGCGGTCGCCACCGCCGACGACCCGGAGTCCGGGCCGGTGGCGGGTGGGTGCACGGCGGTCAACGTCGCGGGGGGTCCCGCGACCCAGCGCGACTACCTCGGGGTGGTCACCCGGGCCCTCGGCCTGGAGCCGGTGTGGGACGACGGCCCGGCGTGGACCGGGCAGGTCCGAGCCGATCGCGCGCGCCGCTGGGGCTGGCAGCCGCGGGTCGACCTCGCCGGTGCGCTGGCCGAGCTCGAGGACGGGCTGCAGGCCTGAGCGCCCCGATCAGGCCAGTCCGGTCAGGGCCGCCGAGCGCTCCCAGAGGCCGTCGATCAGTGTCTGGTCGTGCGCCTGCCGGTTCTCGCGGCCCTGCGGGTTGAAGCGGCTGAAGTAGCTCCCGTTGACGGCGGGGTCCGGACCGCGCTCGGCGAGGGCGATCAGCGGGGCCGCGCCGTCGGGGACGCTGATGGTGGCGAAGCGCTTGAGCGGCGAACGGTAGAGGAGGCCGACGACCCACGAGTCGCGGCCGAACGAGCTGCCCACGGGACCCGGGTGGACGGCGACGGAGACGATGCCGTCGTCGGACCACCGCTGGGCGATGCCGCGGGTGAAGAGGATGTTCATCAGCTTGCCGGTGCCGTACGCCAGGAACTCCCGGGCCTTGCGGTGCTCGTGGTCGAGGTCGTCGAGCACGACCTTGCCCACCAGGTTGCCGATGCTGGAGGTGTTGACCACCAGCGACGAGCCGGCGGCGGCGAGCTGCGGGCGCAGCAGGTTGGTCAGCAGGAACGGCGCGAGGTGATTGACCTGGAAGTTGGGCTCGTGGCCGTCGGCGGTGGTCCTCGACGGGTCGATCGTGCCGCCGGCGTTGTTCATCAGGACGTCGATCCGGTCCGTGCGCTCGCCGACCTGGGCCGCGAGGCGTCGTACGTCGTCGAGCCGGGCGAAGTCGGCGACCAGGGGCTCGGTGCCGACGGCCTCGGCGACGGGTCGCAACTTGTCCGCGGAGCGGCCGGTCACCAGGACCGTGGCCCCCTTGCCGGCCAGGTCGCGGGCGGCCTCGGCCCCGATCCCGTCGCTCGCACCGGTCACCAGGACCGTGCGGCCCGCCATCGTCAGGTCAGTCATGTCGCGAGCCTAGTCAGCGGTCCCACGGCTCGACGGCCGGTCGCCGCAGCGGCGGTCAGGTCGTTGGCAGGTTGTCCATCGGACCCTTCGGCGATGACCACCTCCACGGCCGTCGGCCGCACCATGCTGAACAAGGTCCCCGAAGTCACCGTCTTCTTCTGGGTCATCAAGATCCTCTGCACGACGGTCGGCGAGAGCTTCGCCGACTACGTCAACGAGACACTCGGCCTCGGTCTGACGAACACGACGATCCTGTTCACGGTCGGCCTGGTCGCGGCGCTGGTGGCCCAGTTCCGGCTCCGGCGCTACGTGCCCGGCGTCTACTGGTTGGCGGTGGTGCTCATCAGCGTCRTCGGCACCCTGCTGACCGACAACCTCACCGACGCCCGTGGCGTCCCGCTGGCGGTCAGCTCGATCGTCTTCGCGGTGCTGCTCGCCGTGGTCTTCTCGGTCTGGCACGCACGCGAGGGCACCCTGTCCATCCACTCGATCAACACGACACCGCGCGAGGCCTGGTACTGGCTGGTGGTGCTCGTCACCTTCGCGCTCGGCACCGCCCTGGGCGACTGGACGCTGGAGATCACCGGGTGGTCCCCGGGCGCGGCGATCCTGCTGCCCGCGGGCCTGATCGCCCTCGTCGCCATCGGGTGGCGGATGGGCCTCGACCCGGTCCTCTCCTTCTGGCTGGCCTACGTCCTCACCCGCCCCCTGGGCGCCAACATCGGCGACTTCCTCGCCCTCGACAGGGAGGAGGGCGGGCTCGCCCTGGGCACCCTGGCGACGAGCGTGATCTTCCTGGCCACGATCCTCGCCACCGTCGTCTTCCTGACGGTGACCGGGACCGACCGCACGGAGACGCAGCGCCTGGAGCTGGAGACGGACCCGGCATGACGTGACGCAGTCACGTTGCACGAGCGCTACGTGACGCCGTCACGTGGTGCGGGCGCTCACGGTCCGGCGCTGGGAAGCATCAGCCGAAGATGTGCCCCACCCGCGGGCCCGTCGATCACGTCGAGCGTGCCGCCGCCGCGCTCGGCGAGGTTGCGGGCGATGGCGAGCCCGAGTCCGCTGCCGCCGTCGCGGCTTCGCGCCGCGTCCCCCCGGCGGAAGCGGTCGAAGACCAGTTCTCGCTCGTCCGGTGCGATGCCGGGTCCGTCGTCGACCACGTCCAGACGGGCCTGTCCTGCGGCGATGGTGACACCGAGCGTGATCCGTGAGTCCGCGTGCTGCACGGCGTTGTCCAGGAGGTTGCGCACGATGCGGCGGACATCGTCGGGATCGGCGTACGCCGGCGCCGCGGACACCTCCCGGGTGTCGATGCGGACCGGGGAGCCGGCCCGCGCCCGGACGGCCTCCTCGAGGACCAGCTCGTCGAGATCCACGAGCCGCCGATGAGCCGGGGCGCCGGCATCGAGCGACGCCAGCACCAGCAGGTCGCGGACCATGCGCTCCATGTGGTTCGTGGCGCCCAGCACATCCCTGCGGAGCACGTCGTGATCGAYCCCGGTCGGGTGCGCCAGGGCGACCTCGAGGGCCACTCGTTGGGCGGCCAGGGGGCTCTGCAGGTCGTGGGAGATGTCGGCCACGAAGTCGCGCTGCCGTTGCGCCGCTGCGTCCAGCCGGCCGAGCATCGCGTTCATGGTGGCGGCGAGCCGACCGACCTCGTCGTCGACGCCGTCCCCTGCGACCCTGGCGTGCAGGCTCTCCTCGGAGATCCGGTCCACCTCTGCGCGGATGCGATCCAGGCGCGCCAGGGTCCGGCCGATGACGACCCAGATGACAAGTCCCAGCGCGAGGACCACGAACGGGAAGCCGACGGCCAGGGACGTGCGCAGGGCAGCGGAGGCCTCGTCCACGGACTCCAGGCTGTCGCCGACGTAGACGGTCACCTCGTCGCCCGCGACGGCCTGCGTGGCGTACCAGACCCGGTAGGTCTCCGTCTCCTGGTCGTCCGGTGCGTCGAAGGTGCTCTCCCGGGGCGTGGTGGCGCCGACGAGATCTGCCACCGCCGGATGACCCCTGATGTTGGGCGATGCCGCGAGCACTCGTCCGTGCTGGTCGACGACCTGGGCCATCCCGTTGTCGGACACGCTGCTGAGCACCTCGGGAAGGTCTTCGGCCTGCGCCAGGCGGAGCAGGTCCTCCACGCGGGACCGCGACAGCTGGTCGGTGGATTCGGTGAGGCTGCTCGCCAGGGTCGAGACCAGGAGCAGGGCGCATCCCGCGAGGAGCGTCGCGAACAGGAGGGTGCCGACGACCGTCGCCCTGACGCGCAGGCTCATCCGGATCATGACGGGCCCTCGAGCCGGTCGTCCACGAGGCGGTATCCCACCAGCCGGACGGTCTGCAGCGAGCTCCGCCCGAACGGCTCGTCCACGCGCTGGCGCAGCTGTCGTACGTAGACCTCGACGATGTTGGGGTGTCCGTCGAAGGCGAAGTCCCACACGTGCGCGAGGATCGTCGCCTTCGAGACCACCTCGCCGGGCCGGCGCATGAGGAACTCGAGCAGCGAGAACTGCCGCGGAGTGAGCGCGACAGGAGTGTCGCCCCGCCACGCCGCGTGCGCGGCCGGGTCCAGCCGCAGGTCCCCGACCTCCAGGACGACCGGCCGCTCGCGGCTCCCTCGCCGCAGCAGCGCACGCAGACGGGCCGTGAGGACCAGGAACGAGAACGGCTTGGCCAGGAAGTCGTCGGCCCCGGCATCCAGGGCACGCGACTCCTGCTCAGGGCCCGAACGCGCGGTGAGCATCAGGATCGGCGTCCAGTCACCGGCGTCGCGCAGCCGGGCGCACAGCACATCCCCGGCGATCCCGGGCAGCATCACGTCGACCACCATGGCGTCGTACGTCTGTTCGTGGGCGAGCCAGTCGCCGGTCGGGCCGTCCGGCGCGACGTCCACGGCATACCCCTCCGACTCCAGGCCGCGCCGCAGGCCGGCCGCGAGCTGACGGTCGTCCTCGATCACCAGGATCCGCATGCCGACCACTGTCGCAGCCGCACGCTGAAGACCGGCTGAGTGTTCAGGCTGGCTTCAGCAGCCGACATGCACACTGGGAGCCCAGCAGACACCGAGGAACGGAGAAGCCCATGCGCAAGCGCACAGCAGTCGCGGGAATCAGCATCGCGGCACTCGCAGCGATCGCCGGCGGAGGTGTCGCGGTGGCGGGCAACGRTGACGACGGTCCCGCCAGCCACCGATACACCGAGCAGCAGGCCGACGCCGCCACGAAGGCGGCTCTGGAGGCCACCGGAGGTGGCACGGTCAACAGCGTCGAGTCCGACTCCGAGAACGGAGCCACGTACGAGGTGGAGATCACCAGGCCCGACGGGAGCACGGTCGACGTCCGACTGGACGACCAGTACGCCGTGGTCGTCATCGAGGGCGACAGCGACAGCTCCGAGCAGGACGGCGGAGCCGAGTAGCATCGTCCGCCCGAGCAAGGCCCCGGCTCAGCGGTGACGCACAGCGACGAGCTCCTGCTGGTCGCTGCCACCCCTCACGTCCCGGTCGGCGACGTCACCCACCCCGCGCACGTACAGCTTGTGCTCGACCACACCGGGCTCGAGCGCCGACCGCTCGGCGGTGAGGAGGGCATCCCGGCTGGTCGTGAAGACGGTGGTGACGGAGGCGTGAAGGCTCCGGACGACGAACCGGTCCTCGGCATGGCCGGGGTAGTCCTCCTGGTGGAAGCCCTGACCGACGCGCGGGTGCGCGGGCATGAAGATCCCCGCCTCCGCGCCGTCCCTGCCGGAGTGGAAGGTCCCTTCGCGGCTGGTCACGGTGCCGTCCTCGTCCAGCTCGGCGGTGTCCTCCCCGAAGTACCAGACGGTGCCGGCCCTCGTCTGCGCGTAGTAGTCGCGCGTGCGCTCCGTCAGCACCCCGTCGACCACGAGCCGGTCGACCACCACCCGGCAGCGGACGCCGTCGATGACCCGCGTGCGAGGGGCGACGTACACGACGTCCCGGCCGGGTCGGCCGTCGGTGACTCCCCGGTAGACGAGGACGGTCCCCGGCTCCAGCGGGAAGTACGGGTTGGTCACCCGACCTCGGGTGAAGTGGCTGGGCGTGGGGTGATGCTGCCCGGGACTGGCTGTCTCGGCTGCCTGGACCGGGGCGCCCACGGCGAGCAACCCCGCTGCGACCACTCCGGCGGTGGCCAGGACCCTGCGGATCACGATGGTGCTCATGGATCTCCTCGATGGCGTGTGACGTCGGAAGCATCAGCATGCGCCGGCGGCACTGAAGCCACGCTGAAGGACCGTCAGAGCACCGAGAAGCCTTCGGGGAGGGCCGGGCGGCCGGTGACAGCACGGAGGAACGGGCCCGCACGGCCCTCGCTGAGGGCGAGCTCGGCGACGAGGGACAGCGCCTGGGTCGCGGCGGTGGCCGGCAGGTCCAGGGGCTGGCCCAGGGCGGCAGCGAGGTCGGTGGTGTGGACGACGAGCTCGAAGGTCCGGGTCGGCAGGTAGTCCCGGAGCAGCATGCCGCCGACGACCGTMGTGACCGGCTCCGAGCCGTCGGTGTCCTCGAGGAGCCGGAGCACCCGTACGGCGATCTCGGCGACGGCGGTCGCCGG
>NZ_JBFUMD010000036.1:0-14500 GCF_054049555.1 Nocardioides sp. P5_C9_2 | reverse complement strand
CCGCTCGACCGCGCACCACGCCAGGGCGCCGTCGCCCGCGAGCCAGGCGGCCACGGCCAGCACGCCTGCCGGGCCGGGCACGAGCTCGTCGGGCACGCGGCGGACGACGTCGCTCCACAGCTCGACGTGCGCGCGGGCCGCCGACCTGGTCRGTCCACACCACGCCTCGTCACGCGAGGCGGGCTCGCGCAGCGCCAGCGCCAGCGGCACGAGCACGTCGACCGGGCAGGGCGAGGACCCCTGGGTGTGCTCGTGCACCACCTCGCGCACCCGTCGACCCGGGAGGGGCTGCGGCGACGTGGCCAGGACGGTCGCGGACTCCGCGACCGCTGCCGGGACGGGATCCAGGGTGGCCCTCAGCTCCTCACGCGAGCCGCGGGTCACCCGCCCGTCGAACACCGCGCGCGCGGTGAACGGGTGGGCCCCCGGATCGAACGGGACGCCGTCGTACGCCTCGGGCCGGCGGCCCGGGAGCACGGCGAACCACCGGGCACCGTGCACCCGCAGCACGTCGATCACCTCGATCCGCCGCTCGGTGAAGGCCTCGTGCAACGACCACGCAGACTCGTCGGCCACGACCGTGTCGTCGTCGTAGATCACGAAGATCACCTGGCGGACGAGGTGCTTGAGGCTGGGACGGAGCAGCGCGTCGACCATCTCGTCGACGTCGCCGGGGTCCTCGGGCAGGTCGACGCGGGCATGGAAGGACGGCTGCTCGCCGAACGTCAGCATGGCCACCGACGACTCGGGCGAGAAGCCGAGCGCGATCGGCACGAAGGCCAGGATGTCCTCCGGGGTGCGCGCGACCAGCGGGACGGGTGCGGGTGTGGGTGTGGGTGTCATGGGGGGACGGTCCCCCGACCCACCGACCCTCCCACCTGCCCGCCGCGAGGCTGTGGACGACGCACCCCCGGCTCACTCCTGTGGACGACAGCGGGCCTGCGACAATGGCGGCGTGAGCCGCTCCGGGACCGTCCTGCTGCCGGGCGACCCGCGCGAGTGATGCGTCGTACCGCCTCGGTCCTGCACCTCGACATGGACGCGTTCTTCGCGGCCGTCGAGCAGCGCGACAAGCCCTCGCTGCGCGGCAAGCCGGTCATCGTCGGCGGCACCGGCGGTCGCGGCGTCGTGGCGACCGCGTCCTACGAGGCCCGGGTGTACGGCGTCCGCTCGGCCATGTCCGGGCGCGAGGCGCGCGCGCGGTGCCCGCACGCGGCGTTCCTGTCGGGGCGGTTCCACGCCTACCGGGAGACGAGCGCGCGGGTCATGGAGGTGCTGCGCGCCGCCTCCCCCCTCGTGGAGCCGCTGTCCCTCGACGAGGCGTTCGTCGACCTCGAGCGTGCGGACCTGCCCGACCTGGAGGTCGAGACGGTGACCGCCTTCGGGCAGGAGCTGCGGGCCCGGGTGCGCGAGGTGACGGGTGGGCTCACCGGCACCGTGGGCATCGGCACGTCGAAGTTCATCGCCAAGGTGGCCAGCGAGCTCGACAAGCCGGACGGGCTGACCGTGGTCCCGCCCGGCACCGAGCGCGACCTCCTGCGCCCCATGAAGGTGACCGTCATCCCCGGCGTCGGGCCGGCCACGGCCGAGCGGCTGCGGCGCGCCGGCATCCACACGGTCGCCGACCTCGAGTCCGTGCCCGAGGACGAGATGGTGCGCCTGCTCGGCAGGGCGCACGGGCACGGGCTCCACCAGCTGGCCCGGGCCGAGGACGACCGTGCGGTGGTCGCCGACCGGGAGACCAAGTCGGTGAGCAGCGAGGGCACCTACGACACCGACCTGACCGACCGCACCCTCATGCAGGGCCTGCTCACCCGGCAGGCGGTGCAGGTCGGCACCCGCCTGCGGAAGCACGGGCTCTCGGGACGCACGGTGACGATCAAGGTGCGGCTGCACGACTTCACCACCCTGAGCCGCTCCTCGACGCTGCCCAGTCCCACCGACAACGGGGCGACCATCGCCCGTCTCGCCCGTGCGCTCCTGGCCGACCTCGACACCTCCGGCGGTGTGCGGCTGCTCGGCGTGGGCGTCTCGGGACTGGCCGACTGGATCCAGGAGGACCTGTTCGGCGACACGGAGCCCGAGCCCGACGAGGTCGTCGTCCCCGAACCGGCGCCGTCCCTGCGGCACTTCTCCCCCGGCATGGACGTCGTGCACGAGGAGATGGGCCCCGGGTGGGTGTGGGGGTCGGGCCG
This sequence comes from Nocardioides sp. P5_C9_2, assembly GCF_054049555.1. Classification (NCBI taxonomy): domain Bacteria; kingdom Bacillati; phylum Actinomycetota; class Actinomycetes; order Propionibacteriales; family Nocardioidaceae; genus Nocardioides; species Nocardioides sp. P5_C9_2. The sequence goes on along the minus strand of NZ_JBFUMD010000036.1, from coordinate 12,305 downwards.
GGGTGTGGTCACGGTGCGCTTCGAGACCGCACAGACCGCTCCCGGGCCGGTGCGCTCGTACTCCGTGGACGACCCGGCCCTCGCGCCGGCCGAGGTGCGCCAGGAGGACTGAGGATCTCGTCCGCACGTGTGGACGACCGATCCCGGACGACGGGCGCCCAATCCTCCCGGACCCGGTCTCCGAACCCCTTCTGAGAAGTCCCTGAGAGTTGCGCCGGGAGGCAACTCTCGAGCTCATCGGGACGTCGAGTCAGGTGAAGGGCCGAGCGCGCGAGGCGGGGAATCTCTCGACCACGCAGGCCGTTGGAGAAGACGTGGCGAGGTATCGGCGCAACGCCACGGAGGAGGAGACGACGATGAGCACCGCACAGAGCACCGCCAGGAGCACCCGTACGAGCACCACGCGTGAGATCGAGGGACGCGACAGCGTCGGGCTCTACCTCGACGAGATCGCCCGCACTCCCCTTCTCGACGCCGCCATGGAGGTCGAGCTCTCCAAGACCATCGAGGCGGGCCTGCTCGCCGAGCGGCTCCTCGAGGAGGGCCGCATCGGTCGCCGCAAGGGTGGCGCCCCGATGAGCGCCAACCAGGAGGAGCTGGAGTGGCTGGCCGAGGAGGGTCGCCGCGCCGTAGACCGGTTCATCTCCGCCAACCTGCGCCTCGTCGTCTCCATCGCGCGCAAGTACGGCCGCTCGCAGATGCCCATGCTGGACCTGATCCAGGAGGGCAACACCGGCCTGATCCGCGCCGTGGAGAAGTTCGACTACACCAAGGGCTACAAGTTCTCGACGTACGCCACCTGGTGGGTGCGACAGGCCATCACCCGCGGCATCGCGCAGCAGGCCCGCGTCGTCCGCCTCCCGGTGCACGTGGTCGAGGAGCTCAACCAGGTCAGCGGTGCCCGCCGCACCCTCGAGCGCCAGCTCGGCCGCGACCCGGAGCCGCAGGAGATCGCCCAGGAGCTCGGCATGCAGGTCGAGCGGGTCCTGGACCTGATGTCGTGGGGTCGTGACCACGTCTCCCTCGACACCCCGGTCGACGAGGACGGCGACACCTCGCTCGGCGACCTGATGGCCCAGGAGACGGCTCCGGGCCCCGACCTGGAGTTCCTGGACGTCGAGGCGCGCCAGCGTCTGGAGGACCTCGTGGGACACCTCGACGAGCGTGCCGCCGACATCATCCGCGCGCGCTACGGACTCACCGACGGACGCCAGCACAAGCTGGCCGACATCGGCGCCAAGCACGGCATCTCGGCCGAGCGGGTCCGCCAGCTCGAGCGGGAGGCGCTGCAGAAGCTCCGCCGCATCGGCGACCCGGACCTGGCGACCGGCACGGCCGCCTGAGGCGTACCGCCCGATCTTCCGCGTGAGGCCCGTTCCGACACCTGTCGGGGCGGGCCTCGGTGCGTTCGGGCGCGTGCCGTCTCCGACCCTGTGGGGCGGTGCACCAGCCACATTGGCCGGGTCGAGAACGTGGCTGACTCACCGCTGCCCGGCGAAACGGCTGGCTCACCGCCCCCGGCGAGGTCAGTACGCCGCGGAGGTGAGCGCCGCGGCGGCCTCGCCGGCCATCGAGGTGACGTCGTCCGGCACCGGGGTATCCCCGGCCGTCCGCCCCTGCCACATCTGCAGGGCCACCACCCGGGCGGCGGCCTCCTCGGCGCGCTCGCGGGTGACGTCACCGTCGATGATCGCCTGGGTCAGGACGCGGTGGGTCTCGACGGTGTCGACCGGCATCAGGAGCAGGTCGGCGCCGGCGTTGAGGGCCGCCACGGCCGGCTTCCAGCTGGCCGCCACCGCCCCCATGCCCAGCGAGTCGGTGATCGTGACGCCCTCGAAGCCCAGGTCGTCGCGCAGCAGGTCGTAGACCTCCGGAGCCAGCGACGCCGGCACGCCGGGCGCGACGGCGGTCAGGTCGAGGTGGCTCATCATCACGGCGGGGGCGTGGCTGGCGATCGCGGCCTCGAACGGCGGCAGGTCGTGCGACTCGATCTCGGCCAGCGAGGAGTCCAGGACCGGGAGGGTGTCGTGGCTGTCGCTGGTCGCGGCGCCGTGGCCCGGGAAGTGCTTGACGGTCGACACCACGCCCGCCGCGTCGTAGCCGCGGACCGCGGTCGCGGTGGCCTTGGCCGCGATCGCCGGGTCCTCGCTCGCGGAGCGGGTGCCGATGGTCGGGTCCGCCGCCCCGATGGTCACGTCGGCGACCGGGGCGAAGACCCACGTGAAGCCGAGGTCGCGGACCTCCATGCCGGTGGCGTACGCCGCCTGGCGCACGACCTCGCGACCCGTCGCGCCGTCGGCGGCGATCGCGGCGCCGGCGGCGTCGAAGGCCGGGAACTCGGTGGCGATGCCCCGCAGGTGCGAGACGTAGCCGCCCTCCTGGTCCACCCCGATGATCGCCGGGAAGTCGCGGCCGTCCTCGGCCACCGCCTCGCTCACGGCCGCCGTGGTCGCGCGCACCTGCGCCTCGTCGACGACGTTGCCGTTGGTGACCGAGACGCCGGCGAGGTGGTGCTCGCGAACCATCGTGGCCACCTCGGCCGGGTCGGTGCCCAGGTAGCGGCCGACGATCACCTGTCCGGCCAGCTGCTCCGGGGTCCACCCGGCGACCAGGGCCTGCGCCGCCTCGAGCTCGCCCACGGTCGGGCCCCAGCTGAGCGTCGTGTCCGGGTCAGTGGTCTCCGCCGGTGCGGACGGGTCCGCCTGCGCGGCCGTGCTGCTGCTCGTGCGGCTGGGCTCCGGGGCCTCCCCCGACTCCGGCGTGCTGGCGCACCCACCGATGAGCAGCACGCCCGCGGTGAGGGCCGTGGCAGTGGTGAGGAGAGGCAGTCGCACGGCCCGCAGGCTACCCGCGGAGCTCGGAGAGAACCGCTTCGACGCGGTCCCGCAGGTCCTCGAGCGAGCCGTTGTTGTCGATGACGTGGGTGGCGATCGCCCGGCGCTCCTCGCGGGTGGCCTGCGCGGCGATCCGCGACTCGGCGTCCTCGCGGGTCCAGCCGCGATCCGACAGCATGCGCTCGACCTGGAGGTCACGCGGCGCGTCGACCACCACGACGGCGTCGAAGGTGTCGGCGCGACCCCCCTCCGCCAGCAGCGGGATGTCGTGCACGACCACGTCGTGCTCGCCTGCATCGGCCTCGAGCGCGGCCATCCGGGCGATCACGAGCGGATGGATGATCGCCTCCAGCCGCTTGCGGGCCGACTCGTCGCCGAAGACCAGACGACCCATCGCCGGCCGGTCGAGGTCGCCCTCGGGCGTGAGCAGCGCGGGGCCGAACTCGGCCACGACGGCGTCCAGCCCGGGAGTGCCCCGTGCGACGACCTCGCGGGCCAGGGCGTCGGCGTCGATGACGACCGCGCCGAGCTCGGCGAGGATCGCCGAGACGGTGCTCTTCCCGGAGGCCACGCCCCCGGTCAGCCCGACCCGTACGGTCATGAGTGCTCCCCCAACGTCCTCAGGATGCGGTCGAGCGTACGGCGGTCGTCGGCGCCGAGCGCGCCCAGCACCCGCTCCCCCGCGCCCCGCCGCGCGTCGTCCATGTGCGCGAGCACGCGCCGGCCCTCCTCCGTCATGGTCAACGACGTCGCCCGTCGGTCGGTCGGGTCGGGCTCCCGGAGCACCCAGCCGTGCAGCTCGAGGGCGTCGGCGACCTCGGTGGCCGATCGGGGGACGATGCGCAGCGCCTCGGCCAGCACGGAGGGACGCACCGGCTCCTCGGCCGCGACCACGCGCAGTGCCCGGGACTGCGACGGCGTGGTGCCGAACTCGGCCAKCGCCTCGGCGTACTCGCGCCGCACGCGCCGGGCCGCCGCCATCAGCAGGTCGCCCGTCTGCTCGCTCACGGGAAGAAACCTAGCCGACAACGCGTTGCACCCTCATAGTGAGGCAACCTCACGACCGTCGAACCACCACAGAGAGGAGCTGGTCGCATGGACGACACCACAGGCTCCCGCCGCTCCCGCAGCGGCCGTCCCGACCCCGCCGACCGGCGGCAGCTCGCGGACCACCCCGTCCCCCTCGCCCGCGTCGCGCGGCTGTTCGCGCCCCACCGCGGCACCCTGGCGATCGTCGTCGCCCTCATCGTCCTCAGCTCGGTGATCGGGCTCGCGCAGCCGTTCCTGGTGCGCCACCTCATCGACGTGGCCCTCCCCCAGCAGGACGTGCGGCTGCTCGTCCTGCTCGTGGCCGCCATGCTCGGCGTCGCGGTGGCGACCGCGGCCATCGGTGTGGTGCAGACCTGGCTCTCCACCTCGGTGGGCCAGCGCGTCATGCACCGCCTCCGCAGCGACCTGTTCGCCCACCTCCAGCGCCAGTCGCTGGGCTTCTTCACCCGCACGCGCGGCGGTGACGTGCAGTCGCGCCTCGTCAACGACATCGGCAGCATGCAGGGGGTGGTCACCAGCACCGCGACCTCCATCGCCGCCAACATCACCGTGGTCATCGGCACGGCGGTCGCCATGGCCGCGCTGAGCTGGCGGCTCGCGCTGCTCTCGCTGGTGGTGCTCCCGCCGGCCGTGCTGCTGACCCGCCAGGTCGCCCGGAAGCGGCACGCGATCACCGCCCAGCGCCAGCGCCGGCTCGCCGACCTGCACGTCCAGATCGAAGAGGGCCTGTCCGTCAGCGGTGTGCTCCTGACCAAGACGCTCGGCACCTCCGGCGCTCTCAGCGACCGCTTCGAGGAGACCTCCGCGGACCTGGTGGGACTCGAGATCCGTTCCCGTCTGGCCGGGCGCTGGCGGATGGCCACCATGAACGTGGTCTTCGCAGCGGTGCCGGCCGCGATCTACCTCGCGGCCGGACTGCCGGCCACCTCCGGCGGGATGACGATCGGCACCCTGGTCGCGTTCGTGGCCCTGCAGGGCACCCTGTTCCGACCGCTGATGGGGATGCTCGACGTCGGCGTGGACGTCACCTCGTCGATGGCCCTGTTCTCGCGCATCTTCGAGTACGCCGACCTCCCGGTCGACCTGCCCGAGCCCAGGACCCCGGTGGCCCTGCCGAGCAGCGGCGGCGAGGTCAGGTTCGAGGGCGTGCGGTTCGCCTACGACCCCGAGGCGCCGGTCCTCGACGGCATCGACCTCGTCGTACCGGCCGGATCGACCCTGGCCCTCGTCGGGGAGACCGGGAGCGGCAAGTCCACGCTGGCCGGCCTGGTGGCCCGCCTGCACGACCCCGGCGCGGGACGGGTGCTCATCGACGGCGTCGACGTGCGCGACGTGGCTTCCACCGACCTCACCGGCCGGGTCGGGATGGTCACCCAGGAGACCTACCTGATGCACACCAGCATCCGCGCCAACCTGCTGCACGCCCGTCCCGGGGCCACCGACGCCGAGATCGAGCAGGCCTGTCGCAGCGCGCGGATCCACGACCTCGTCAGCAGCCTGCCGCAGGGCTACGACACCGTCGTCGGCTCCCGCGGCCACCGCTTCTCGGGCGGCGAGAAGCAGCGGCTGGCCATCGCCCGGACCCTGCTCCGCGACCCGGCCGTGCTCGTCCTGGACGAGGCGACGAGTGCGTTGGACAACGGGACCGAGCGGGCCGTCCAGGAGTCGCTCGACGTGCTTGCCGAGGGACGCACGACCATCACCATCGCGCACCGGCTCTCGACCGTGCGCGACGCCGACCGGATCGCGGTGCTGGCGGGCGGACGGGTGGTCGAGCTGGGCACGCACGAGGAGCTGCTGCTCCGCGGCGGTCGCTACGCCGCCCTCGTCCGCGGCGGGCTGGAGGCCCGGGCCGCGTGAGGGTCAGACCAGTCCGGCCTTGCGGGCGTACGCCGCCGCCTGCTCGTCGGCGTCGAGGTCACCGCGGAGCAGTCGCTCGGTGGTCCAGTGCTCGACCGGCAGCCCGGTGAGCGCGACGTACTGCGCCAGCTCGGGCTCCAGGGACCGGGCCAACGCCCTCAGGTCCGCACCCGTCGGCGCGGTGCCGCTGATGGCCGGTGCACCCGCCATCAGCTTCCTCAGGGGCGGGTGCTTGCGGAAGCGGTCGATGCCCAGGTGGTCGGTCACCTGGTCGAGGTGCCGGGCGTGGTCGGCGAGGAGGGATGCGAAGTCGACGAAGAGCCACTGCTCGCGCGGGAAGACGCTCAGCCCGTGCTCCACCTGACCGCCGTAGTAGCCGCGCACGACCCCGGAGGCGCGCAGGAAGCGGGCCCGTCCTCCGCGCCCGGTGTACTCCTCGGGCAGGATCGTCGGGAAGGACGGCGGTCGCCAGGCGATCATCTCTGGCCAGTCCGGCGCCCTGCCCGGCTGGCGCTCGCGGACCATCACCCACTGGGAGACGAGCCGGTCGATCGGGTCCCGGAAGATCGCGATGAGCCGCAGGTCGGGCAGCCGGTCGCGCATCCGCTCCAGGGTGCCGGGCATCACGAGGTAGCGCGGCGTCGCGTCCCCGAGGGCGCACTGCTCGTGGGACGTCCGCCGCACGCCGTACGACGTGTGGTCGGCCTCGAGCCACGCGGCCTCGTCGACGTCGAACCAGCCCATCTCCTTGCGCGGCGGCCGCGCCACCTGCGGATGCTGGTTGAGCATCCACTGCAGGGTCGACGTGCCCGCCTTCTGGACACCGACGATGGAGAAGGTGAACGGCTGGAACCCCGCGTCGACCACCTCAGCCACGGTCGAGGAGCTTCTCCACGGCGGCGAGGAGCACGGCGGTGGCGACACCGTCCATCGCCTCGGCGACCTCCGCGAGGGGCGGCATGGTCGGAGCGAGGCGGATGTTCTCGTCGTTCGGGTCCTGCCCGTGCGGGAACGACGAGCCGGCCGGGGTCAGCGCGATGCCGGCCTCCTTGGCCAGCGTCACCACCCGCGACGCGGTCCCCGGCATGACGTCCAGGTTGACGAAGTAGCCGCCCCGGGGCCGGTTCCAGTGCGCCACCCCACGACCGTCGAGGCGCTCGGTGAGCACCCGGTCCACCTCGGCGAACTTCGGCGCGATGATCTGACGGTGCTTCTCCATGTGGTCGCGCACCCCCTGCGCGGACCCGAAGAACTGCACGTGGCGAAGGTGGTTGACCTTGTCCGGCCCGATGGAGCCCTTGCCGAGGTGCCCGAGGTACCACGCGACGTTCTCGACCGACGCCGCGAGGAACGCGACCCCTGCGCCGGCGAAGGTGATCTTGGAGGTCGAGGCGAACATGATCGGCCGGTGCGGGTGCCCGCTCGCGGCGGCGAGGGTGAGGATGTCGGCGCTCTTGGCCTCCTCCTCGGTGAGGTGGTGCAGCGCGTAGGCGTTGTCCCAGAAGATCTTGAAGTCGTGGGCAGCCGTCTCCATGGACGCCAGTCGGGCGGCGACCTCCTGGGTGCAGACCGAGCCGGCCGGGTTGGCGTACGTCGGGACCACCCACATGCCCTTGATGGACCGGTCCTCGGCGACCAGCCGGGCGGTCGCCTCCGCGTCGGGGCCGTCGTCCTTCATCGGGACGGTGATCATCTCGATGCCCAGCGACTCCAGCAGCGTGAAGTGCCGGTCGTAGCCGGGGACCGGGCAGATGAACCTGACCACGCCCTCCTTGCCCCACGGCCGGTCGCTGTCGACGCCGCCGAACAGCATCAGGTAGACCAGCGCGTCGCGCATCATGGAGAGGCTGGAGTTGCCGCCGGCGACGACCTGCTCGGGCTCGACCCACAGGAGCTCGGCGAACATCTCGCGCAGCTCCGGGAGCCCCGCCAGCCCGCCGTAGTTGCGGACGTCGGTGCCGCTGCTGTCGCGGGAGCCGCGCGGCAGGGTGAGCAGGGCGTCGGACAGGTCGAGCTGGGCCGACGACGGCTTCCCCCGGGTCAGGTCGAGGGCGAGGCCGCGACCACGGAGCTCGTCGTACGACGCCTGCAGCTCGTCGCGCAGGGCGGCGAGGTCGTCACGGGACAGGTCGGGCAGCGGCGTGTGCGTCACGCGGCAAGGCTACCGAGCGCAGCGCTCCGACGCCCCACGGCGTCCAGGCACGGCCGCGGCCGGGTACCTCCGCTCAGGCAGGACACGCGAAGGTGCGCCGGTACTGCTGCGGACTCACGCCGCGCACCCGGGTGAAGTGGTGGCGAAGCGTCGCCGCGTTGCCGAAGCCGACCTCCGCGGCGATCCACTCGACCGAGCGGTCGGACTGCTCCAGCAGCTCCTGCGCGGCGTGCACCCGCTGGGCCAGGATCCAGCCGTACGGCGTGGTGCCGGTCTCGTCCTTGAAGCGGCGCGCGAAGGTGCGCGACGACAGGTGGGTCTGCCGCGCGAGCAGGTCCACGCTGAGCTCCTCGCCCAGGTTGCCCTGGATCCACTCGAGCAGCGGCGCGAGCGAGTCGGAGGTGCACTCCGGCACCGGGCGGGAGATGAACTGGGCCTGGCCGCCGGGGCGCTGCGGGGCCACCACCATGCGCCGGGCGACCGTGCTGGCCGCGGCGGCGCCGTACTCCTCGCGCCACACGTGCAGCGCGGCGTCCAGGCCGGCGGCCGAGCCGGCGCTCGTGACGACCTGGCCGGCGTCGACGTACAGCACCTCGGGGACCACGCGGGCGAGCGGGAAGCGAGTGGCGAGCTCGTCGGTGTGCTTCCAGTGCGTGGTGGCCTCGCGGCCGTCGAGGAGGCCCGCCTCCCCGAGCACGAAGGCGCCCGTGCACACCGACAGCACGCGGGCCCCGCGCGCGACGGCGTCCTGGAGGGCGTGCACGACCGCGGCGGGGATGCTGCCGTGGCCGCCCATCGCCGGCACGCAGACCAGGTCCGCCTCGGCGAGGCGGTCGAGGCCGTGGAGCACCTGCAGCTCGAAGTCCAGCGAGGTCCGCACCTGTCCGGGCTCGACGCCGCAGATCGCGAAGTCCAGGACCGGGAGGCCGTCGTCGCTGCGGTCGACCCCGAAGGCCTCGCAGAGCACGCCGAGCTCGAACATGGCGACCTCGTCCCAGACCAGGACGGCGACGTTGGTGAGCATGTGCACCAGCATGGCCCACCCGTGGCAGTAAATCAACGGACAACGACATTGCTGCCACTCGTGGCCGGATCAGCTCGAGCGCATGATTACTGCCATGACCACTCTCGCTCTCCTCCTCGTCCTGCTCATCCTCGGCGCGCTGCTCGTGCGGTACGCACGCCACGACCACTTCGCCGGCGCCGCCCTGCGCGCCGATGACCACGACGAGCTCGGGTCGGTCGACCTGCGCCGCCATCTCGTCCCGCGCCGCGCCTGACCGCGCCACGTCACGCGCGACCGGGCACGGGCCTTCCCCGGACAGGACAGGAGGCCCGCCGGCGAACCGGCGGGCCTCCTGGGTGGTACGTGTCGTGCGGGTGACGCGGTGGGTCAGCTGGCCCCGCCGGTCAGCTTCTCGCGAAGCGCCTGGAGCGCCTCGTCGGAAGCCAGCGAACCGCTGGTCGACTCCTGGGTGTCGGTGTCGCCACCGTCGGAGGAGTACGAGGTGGCCTCGCCGGCCTCGGCCTCGGCGACCTTGGCGTCGGCCTGCTGCTTGACGTGCTGCTCCCAACGCGCGTGCGCCTTGGCGTACTGGTCCTCCCAGACGGCGCGCTGGTCGTCGAAGCCCTCGAGCCACTCGCCCGTCTCGGGGTCGAAGCCCTCGGGGTAGACGTAGTTGCCCTGCTCGTCGTACGTGGCGGTCATGCCGTACAGCGTCGGGTCGAACTCCTCGACGTCGGACGCGGCAGCCGTCTCGTTGGCCTGCTTGAGCGACAGCGAGATCCGGCGACGCTCGAGGTCGATGTCGATGATCTTGACCATGACGTCGTCGTTGACCTGGACGACCTGCTCGGGGATCTCCACGTGGCGCTCGGCCAGCTCGGAGATGTGCACCAGGCCCTCGATGCCCTCCTCGACGCGGACGAACGAACCGAAGGGCACCAGCTTGGTGACCTTGCCCGGGACGATCTGACCGATCTGGTGGGTGCGGGCGAAGTGCTGCCACGGGTCCTCCTGCGTCGCCTTCAGCGACAGGGAGACACGCTCGCGGTCCATGTCCACGTCGAGGACCTCGACGGTGACCTCGTCACCGACGGTGACGACCTCGGACGGGTGGTCGATGTGCTTCCACGACAGCTCCGAGACGTGCACGAGGCCGTCGACGCCGCCGAGGTCCACGAAGGCACCGAAGTTGACGATCGAGGACACGACACCCTTGCGGATCTGGCCCTTCTGGAGCTGGGTGAGGAAGCCGTGACGCACCTCGGACTGGGTCTGCTCGAGCCAGGCACGGCGCGACAGGACCACGTTGTTGCGGTTCTTGTCGAGCTCGATGATCTTGGCCTCGAGGGTCTGACCCACGTAGGGCTGCAGGTCGCGGACGCGACGCATCTCCACCAGCGAGGCGGGCAGGAAGCCGCGCAGGCCGATGTCGAGGATGAGGCCGCCCTTGACGACCTCGATGACGGTGCCCTCGACGACGCCGTCCTCCTCCTTGACCTGCTCGATGGTGCCCCAGGCGCGCTCGTACTGGGCGCGCTTCTTGGACAGGATCAGACGGCCTTCCTTGTCCTCCTTCTGGAGAACGAGGGCCTCGACCTTGTCGCCCACGGAAACGACCTCTGAGGGGTCGACGTCGTGCTTGATGGACAGCTCGCGCGAGGGGATGACGCCCTCGGTCTTGTAGCCGATGTCGAGGAGCACCTCGTCGCGGTCCACCTTGACGATGGTGCCCTCGACGATGTCGCCGTCGTTGAAGTACTTGATGGTCGCATCGATCGCCGCGAGGAAGTCCTCTTCGGAACCGATGTCGTTGACCGCCACCTGGGGAGCGTCGAAGTCCCAGTCAGATGCGGAAGTAGAGGAGATGGTGCTCGTCATAAGGGAAGTGATTCCTTGGATGGTCAGAAGTCGTTCGGACACGCGCAGAAGCCCTGTTTTCACCACCGATGAAGGATGACGAGCGTGGGTCCGCTCCGTATGGAACCCAGGCAGACCTCTGGCGCACCCTGCAGCCTACGCGGCCCCGCCCTCGAGCGTCCAACCCGAGCACCGCGCAGTACCGTGGACCGGTGCAGGACCACCTCCCCCAGGCCGTCCGGGTCGAACGCCGCCCCGTCGACGAGTCCGAGTCCCGGAGCGCGAACGGTCCCGACTGGGACCGCTACGCCGACGAGTACCAGGCCACCCACGGGGAGTTCCTCGGCGATGCGGGATTCGTGTGGGGTCCCGAGGGCCAGACCGAGGACGACCTCCACGTCCTCGGCGAGGTGAGCGGCCGTGACGTGCTCGAGGTCGGCAGCGGCGCCGGGCAGTGCTCGCGCTGGGTACGCACCCGGGGAGGCCGGGCGGTCGGGCTCGACCTGTCCCACCGCCAGCTCCAGCACAGCCGGCGCATCGACGAGATCACCGGGGTGGTGGTGCCGTCCGTGCGGGCCACCGCCACCCACCTGCCCTTCGCCGACGACTCCTTCGACGTGGTCTTCTGCTCCTTCGGTGCGCTGCAGTTCGTGCACGACATCGCCGACGCGGTCGCGGAGACCGCCCGGGTCCTGCGGCCCGGCGGGCGCTACGCCTTCTCGGTGACCCACCCGACGCGGTGGATGTTCCCCGACGACCCGGGTGAGGGCGGCCTGATCGCGTCGCAGTCCTACTGGGACCGCACGCCGTACGTCGAGGTGGACGACGAGACCGGGGTGGTCGCCTACGTCGAGCACCACCGCACCCTCGGTGACTGGGTGCGGCTGCTGTCCGGCCATGACTTCACCCTCGTGGACCTCGTCGAGCCCGAGTGGCCCGCCGACCACGACCGGGTCTGGGGCGGGTGGTCGCGCACCCGCGGGCTGCTCACCCCCGGGACCGCTATCTTCGTCGCCGACCTGGCCCACGAAAGGACCACCGCATGAACGACGACCTCGAGGCGATCTACCGCAACCGGTTCGACGAGCGGGACCTCGCCAACAAGCGGATCCTGTGGGAGGTGCTGGTCGACGAGGTGTTCCAGCGCTACGTGCCCGTCGAGGGCACCGTGCTCGACCTCGGCGCGGGCAGCTGCGAGTTCAGCAACGTCGTGCGCGCTCGGCGACGGATCGCGGTCGACCTCAACCCCGACACCGCGCGCTTCGCCGACCCGGGCGTCGAGGTGATCACGACCCGCTCGGACGACATGCACCAGATCGCCGACCAGACCGTCGACACGGTGTTCACGTCCAACTTCTTCGAGCACCTGCCGACCAAGGACGACCTCGCGGCCACCTTGGAGGAGGCGCGGCGCGTGACGCGGCCGGGCGGAGCGCTGGTGATCCTGATGCCCAACATCAGGGCGGTCGGCGGCCGCTACTGGGACTACCTGGACCACCACCTGCCGCTGACCGACCGCAGCGTGTGCGAGGCGCTCGGGCTGCAC
>NZ_JBFUMD010000035.1:0-14809 GCF_054049555.1 Nocardioides sp. P5_C9_2 | reverse complement strand
GCTGTCGAGACTGGGCTCGATGCCGTCGGGCAGGTTGTGCGAGAGGAAGGCGGCCATCGCGATCTCGGCCATGGCCAGGCCCTGGTCGGTGCCCCGGACGCCGAAGCGGCCGGCGCTGAACTCGATGTCGTCGACCGAGGCCTCGAGCAGGTGGGCCGCGATCGGCTTGGCCTTCTCGATCACCTTGTCCGCGGCCCGGACGAGCGCCTCCCCACCCACGACCAGCGACCGTGAGCCGTAGGTGTCCATGCCGCGGTGCGAGATCTGGGTGTCGCCGTGCAGGATCTCGACGTCCTCGAAGGCCACCCCGAGCCGGTCGGCGACGATCTGGCTGAACGCCGTCTCGTGGCCCTGGCCGTGCGCCGACGAGCCGGTGGTGATCTCCACCTTGCCGGTCGCGAGCATCCGCACGCTGGCGTACTCCCAGCCGCCGGCGCCGTAGTTGAGGCTGCCGAGCACCCGGCTGGGGGCGAGGCCGCACATCTCGGTGAAGGTGGAGACGCCGATGCCCAGCTGGATGCGGTCACCCGCCTCGCGGCGTCGCTTCTGCTCGGCACGCAGCTCGTCGTAGCCGAAGCTGGCCTTGGCCTTCTCGGTCGCGGCCTCGTAGTTGCCGGTGTCGTACTCCAGGCCGGCGACGGTGGTGAACGGGAACTCCTCGTGGGTGATCCAGTTCTTCTCGCGGACCACCAGCGGGTCCACGCCCATCTCGGCGGCCAGCTCGTCCATCAACCGCTCGATGGCGTACGTCGCCTCCGGGCGCCCGGCCCCGCGGTAGGCGTCGGTCCAGGTCTTGTTGGTGAGCACCGTCTGGCAGTTGAACTGGTAGGCGGGGAACTTGTAGATCGCGTTGAACATGAACGCGCCGAGCACCGGTACGCCGCCGCCGACGAGCGAGATGTAGGCGCCCAGGTCGGCGGTGAGCTCGACCTTGAGACCGGTGACGGTGCCGTCCTTCTCGGCGGCCAGGGTGAGCTTCTGCCACTGGTCGCGCCCGTGGTGGGCCACCATCAGGGACTCCGAGCGCGTCTCGGTGTACTTCACGGGCTTGCCGAGCCGGCGGGCCACCGCGAAGGTGATCATCTCCTCCGGCGTCTGCTGGAGCTTGCCGCCGAAGCCGCCCCCCACGTCGGGTGCGATGACCCGGATCTTGGACTCGGGGACGCCGGTCGTCGCGGCGAGGGCGAAGCGGAGGATGTGCGGGATCTGGGTCGCCGACCACATGGTGATCTGCTCGCCGGTCGGGTCGACGACGGTCGAGCGAGGCTCCATGAAGGCGGGGATGAGGCGCTGCTGGCGGTACTCCCGCTCGATGACGATGCCGTCGCCGCGGGCCTTGTCGATGGCCTGGTCGACGTTGCCGCCCGTGCCGGCCTCCTCGGAGTCGAAGCGCCAGAACGCGGACTTGTTGGTGCCGAGGTCGGGGTGCGCGAGGACCTCGTCGGCCGCCGCCTTCTTGAGGTCCAGGGCGGCGGGCAGCTCGTCGTACTCCACGTCGACGAGCTCGGCGGCGTCGCGAGCGGCGGCCATCGAGCGGGCGACGACCACTGCGACGGTCTCGCCGGCGAAGGCGACCCGGTCCGAGGGCATCGGCACGTGCGGCGGGGTGACCTGGTCGGTGGTGATCGCCCAGGCGTTGATGCAGACGCCCTGCGCCTCGCCGAGGTCGGCGCCGGTCAGGACCGCGACGACGTTGTCGGCGGCCATCGCCGCCTCGGTGTCGATGGAGACGATCTTCGCGTGGGCGAACGGGCTGCGGACCATCGCGAGGTGCAGCATGCCCGGGAGGGCGATGTTGTCTGTCCAGCGGGTGCGGCCGGTGATGAGGCGCTGGTCCTCCTTGCGACGGCGGTCCCGCCCGATCTCCTTGGCGGAGTCGGTGTCGGGACGGTTCTCGACGGCGGTCACCGGGCACCCCCCGCGGTCGTGGACGACGCGTGCAGGACGCTCTTGACGATGTTGTGGTAGCCGGTGCAGCGACAGAGGTTGCCCTCCATGCCCTCGCGGACCTCGGCCTCGGTGGGGGTCGGGTTCTCGGCGAGCAGGTCGACCGCCTGCATGATCATCCCCGGCGTGCAGAAGCCGCACTGGAGGCCGTGGCACTCGCGGAACGCCTCCTGCACGGGATGCAGGTCGCCGCCCTCGTGGGTGTCGGCGAGGCCCTCGATCGTGGTCACCTCGTGGCCGCTGGCCTGGACCGCCAGCACGTTGCAGCTCTTCACGCTGCGTCCGTCGAGGTGGACCGTGCAGGCGCCGCAGTTGCTGGTGTCGCACCCGATCACGGTGCCGGTCTTGCCGAGCTTCTCGCGGAGGTACTGCACGAGCAGCATCCGGGGCTCGACGTCGTCGGAGACCTTGCCTCCGTCGACGGTGAGTTCGATCCTGGCCATCGAGGTCCTGCCTTCACGTAGGTGACGGGGCTGTGATGCCCGTCACGCTAGGTGCGCGGGGTTGGCGAATGGTTGGAGCGGCCGCGCCGTGGCGGCGTGAGGCCCGCCGTCAGTCGCTGACGCGGTCGGTGAGCAGCCGCAGCGTCGCCTGCAACGAGGTGAACTCGGCCTCGTCGAGACCGAGGGCGGCCTTCATGTCGCAGTGGATCTGCGTGGCGTGCCGGCGCAGGGAGTCACCCTTGTCCGTCAGCGAGACGACGACGAACCGCTCGTCGGCGTGGTCGCGGCGACGAGCGACGAGGCCGGCCAGCTCCATCCGCCGCAGGAGCGGGGTCAGGGTGCCGTGGTCGAGGCGCAACGCGTCGGACAGGTGCCGGACGGTGCTGCTCCCCTCCTCCCACAGCACGATCAGCACGAGGTACTGCGGATACGTGAGACCCAGCCCCGAGAGCACCGGGCGGTACGCCGCGGTGACGGCTCGCGACGCGGCGTACAGGTCGAAGCACAGCTGCTCCGACAAAGCCGGAGTGAGGGCCGGAGTGAGGGCCGGGGCGAGTGCCGGGGTGTCGGTGTCGGCCATGGCGCCCATCTTCGCACGACGTGCGCTACCTTGTCCCCAATCCCCTTGTGCGCAAGGTATTCGTCGGCCCTCCTGTCGACCCGAGGACCCCGAGGACCCCCATGCCCCGCACGACCCACCCCTCCGCCGGAGCGACCCCGCTCGACCTGGTGCTGGTCGCCGTCGGTGACGGCGACGCCGAGGCCTTCGCCGAGCTGTACGACGCCGTGGCGCCACGCGTGCACGGGTTCGTCCTGCGCGTCCTGCGCGACCCGCACCAGGCCGAGGAGGTCACCCAGGAGGTCCTGCTGGAGGTCTGGCGGAGCGGCTCGCGCTACGACCCCGCCCGCGGCAGCGCGCTGGCCTGGACGATGACCGTCGCGCACCGCCGGGCCGTCGACCGGGTGCGCTCGAGCGAGGCCGGGCGCCGACGCGAGACGGCGTGGGACGACCGGAGCACCGAGCGCGAGGCGGACGACACCTTCGCCGTGGCGCACGCCCACGAGCGGGCCAGGGTGGTCCGGGAGGCCTTGGCGTCCCTCACCCCGGTCCAGCGCGAGGCGATCGAGCTCGCCTACTACGGCTCCCGCACGCACACCGAGGTCTCGCAGCTGATGAGCGCGCCACTGGGGACCACCAAGACCCGCATCCGCGACGGCCTCACCCGGCTCCGCGACCTGCTCGTCGTCCCGGTCGCCGAGCCCGCGTAGTCGCGAGCGGGCACTTCCTTGCGCGCTCAGCGCGCTGAGCGGGCACTTCCTGACCCGATCTCCGGCGTACGCCGCCGGCCCACCTCCGTGAGGACATGGTCGCCAACGCAGCCGTTGACGCCCGAACTGTCGTGCCGATGTGGGCACCGTCAGCGAGGATCGGTAGCCAGCACGTCCGAACTTCGATCCTTCCCGGGCCGCCCTGAGCGAGTACGAGAGCCGGACCCTCCGGGGATTTCGCTGGTGGTCGACGGCAGACCTGTGTCACCACCAAGACCGCCAGGAGTGTCACCCATGTCCTGATGCAGAACTGTCACCGATGTCTTGAGAGATGACAGTGAGGATCCCCCATTGTGAGGATGTCACTCGAACACCTGTTCGACTAGCGTGGTCCTCAGATGCCGGACCCGCTCGGAGGACCGGCCTCACGGCCGATCAGCGGGGGGCAGGGATGACGAGTGGACACCTGGTCCAGGACGCCGTCGAGGCGATCTCAGCGGCCCTGGACAAGGTCGCCGGCGTCGAGCTCCTCTACCTCGCACCCGCCGAGAAGGCCGAGGCGCTGGTCGAGCTGGCGCGACTCGAGTCGCGGGTGACGTCGGTCCGGTTGCGGTTGATGGCGGTGTCTGAGGATGTCGCCGAGGAGGCCGGTGATCGGGATGTGGCGGCGTGGTTCGGGCGGACCGTGCGGGCCGACCGGCGGCCGGCGCGTCGGGACCTGACGTTGGCGCAGTCGCTGGAGCACCGCTGGTCGTTGCTGGCCGAAGGTTTCGGGTCCGGGGAGGTGTCGACCGCGCAGGCCGACGTGATCGCTCGGGCGTTGGACGACCTTCCCGACAAGACCCCGGCCGACACCGTCGCTACCGCCGAGCGGGTGCTCGTCGAGCACGCCGCCACCTTCACCCCGCACGAGCTACGGGTTCTGGGCAGTCGGATCCTCGACGTCKTCGCMCCCGAGGTSGGTGAGGACCAGGAACGCAAGCGACTCGAGGACGAGGAMCGCCRCGCCCGCAAGACCACCAGCCTCACCACCCGCTCCCACGGCGACGGGACCACCACCATCCGGATCCGGGTCCCCGACGCCACCGCCGGRCGGTTGATGACCTACCTCCACGCCTGGACCAAYCCCCGCAAGGCAGACGGGACTGGGGGCGGCACCGGCGGGGCCGACGCGTCCTCGTCCGTGCCCTACTCCACCCGCCTCGGCCATGCRTTCTGCTCACTGCTCGAGCACCTCGACCCGACGAAGCTGCCCGTCCACGGCGGGACCGCGACCACCGTGGTGGTGACGATGGACTTCGACGCGCTGATGCGTGGTCTCGGGGTCGCGACCACCAGCACCGGTGACCGGATCACCGCCGCCGACGCCCGCCGGCTGGCGTGCACCGCGAAGATCATCCCCGCCGTCCTCGGCGGCACGTCCGAGATCCTCGACCTCGGCCGCTCCCAACGCCTGTATCAGGCCGCCCAGCGCAGGGCCATGGGCCTGCGTGACGGCGGCTGCCGCGCCGAAGGCTGCGACATCCCCGCCGCCTGGTGCGAAGCCCACCACCTGACCCCCTGGTCCCAGGGCGGSAAGACCGACCTCGCCGACGGCGTCCTCCTCTGCTCCCACCATCACCACCGCGCCCACGACGACCGCTACCTCCACGACCGACTCCCCGACGGMGACCTCCGCTTCCACCGACGGCCGTAGGCCCGGTCGGCGCCGGGTCCTATCGTGGGTGGCTGATGCATGGAGGGGGAACCATGGGACATCGAGCACTCCTGTCACCACGCGCCCAGGCCGCGCTCGTCCTGGCGCCGCTCGTCCTGGTGGGCGCGGCGCTGGCCGCCGTCCAGCCCGTCGCCGCGGCCGGGCCGACGTGCGACGGACGGATCCCCACGATCGTGGGGACGGAGGGCGCCGACACGTTGACCGGCACGCCCGGTGACGACGTCATCGCCGGCCTCGGTGGCCGCGACGTCATCGACGGCGGCGCGGGCGCGGACCTCGTCTGCGGCGATGCCGGCCCCGACGAGATCACCGGCGGCGAGGGCGACGACCGCCTGTTCGGCGGCACCAACGGCCGGCTCAACGTGTTCGAGAGCGGGCCCGAGCCCGCCGGCGACGTGCTGGTCCCGGGTCCGGGCGACGACCTGGTCGACCTGGGCGTCAACACGGTGCTGCGCGCCGACGGGTGGAACCCGCCCGACACCCTCGACTACGGCGGCTCCGGCGCGGGCGTGACCGTCGACCTCGTCGCCGGGACGGCGACCGGCCAGGGGACGGACACGCTGGTCGTCGCGCAGCCCCAGCCCACGATCGGGTACGTCGTCGAGCTGCTGGGATCGCCGTACGCCGACCACCTCCTCGGCACCGACGACGCCGACCAGCTCATCGGCAACGGTGGTGGCGACCGGATCGAGGCCCGGGGCGGCGACGACCTGGTCCTCAACGCCTGGGACGAGTACTCGCCGCCGCCGGGTGAGCCGGCCGACGACGTCTTCGACGGCGGTGCCGGCGATGACTCCCTCGACTCGACCGGCGGCGCCGACGTGCTGATCGGCGGGCCGGGACGCGACCACCTCCGCAAGGAGCGCGGCGCGACCACCGTCGACGGCGGGCCCGACGCCGACGTGCTCGAGCTCTACCTGTCCCCGGGGCGTCACACCGTGTCCGGCGGCGACGGTACCGACGAGATCTCCGTCTCCGTGCTGCGTCACGGCTCCCCGCGCAGTCCCGCGTGGGGCGTCTTCGACCATGCCCGCGGCTCCTTCCGCGCGGGCACCCCGGCCGGGAGCCGCACCCGCGTCGCCGTCGACTCGGTGGAGCGGGTCACGATGCCCGGCGCGCCGGGACGATGGACCTACCTCGGCACGCCTGGGGACGACCGCGTGCGGTCCGGAGCGGCGTACACCGCCAAGGGACGCGGGGGCGACGACCGCATCGAGGGCTCGTACGCCGACGACGTGCTGCTCGGCGGTGCGGGCCGCGACCGGGTCCGCGGGCACCGCGGGACCGACCGCTGCCGGGCCGAGGTCGTGCACGGATGCGAGTGATCCAGCGGGAACACAGGCGGGTTCTCGCACGTTCGTACAGTCGTGCACCTGAGTAAGGTGGGTGTACCCAGTCAGGCCTCCAAGGAGAGACCATGAAGAGCAACAACCCGATCTTTGCCCGGTCCGAAGAGTTCAACGGCACGGGCTCCAACGCCTACGGCAACCAGACCTACGCCGGCGGTGGCCAGTCCCACCCCGGCTACGGCCAGACGCAGACGTCCTCGTACGGCGCGACCGACCCGTCCCAGTGGGGCACCGGCACGCCGACCACCCCGGAGGTCGACGGCGGGCGGATGACGGTCGACTCCGTCGTGCAGAAGACCGCGATCTCGCTGTTCGTCGTCATCGCGACCGCCGCCGCCACCTGGCTCTGGACCGGTGACCTCGACGCGAGCCCGGACAACGTCAACAAGCTGTACCTCGCCCTCATGGTGGGCTCGTTCGGCGCGTTCGGGTTGTCGATGCTCAACTCCTTCAAGCGGGTGATCAGCCCGGCCCTGGTGATCGCCTTCGCGGCGCTCGAGGGTGTCGCGCTGGGTGCGTTCTCGAAGTTCATCGACGCCACCTTCGTCGCGGACAGCTCCACCGGACTGGCCGACAACATCGTGGTGCAGGCCGTCATCGGCACCTTCGCCGCCTTCGCCGGCACGCTGGCCGCCTACAAGTTCTTCGACATCCAGGTCGGCAACAAGTTCCGCACCTTCGTGGTCGCGGCCATGTTCGGCATGGTGGCGCTCGGCCTGCTCGAGATGGTGCTCGGCTTCTTCGGCAACCAGATCGGCTTCCTCGGCTTCGGCGGCATGGGCCTGCTGTTCGCCATCGGTGGCCTGGTGCTCGGTGTCTTCATGCTGATCCTCGACTTCGACTACGTCGAGAAGGGCGTGGCCGCCGGCCTCCCCGAGCGCGAGTCGTGGCGTGCGGCGTTCGCGCTGACCGTGAGCCTCGTGTGGATCTACACCAACCTGCTGCGGATCCTCGCGATCTTCAGCCAGGACTGATCGACCAGCAGGACTGATCGACCAGCAGGACTGATCGACCAGCAGCACTGATCGACCAGCCCGGGCGCACGTCGCGCCCCACGGGCTACCGCGTCTCCGCCGGCCTCTCGTCCTCGGACGGGAGGCCGGCGTCATGCTGTCCGGCCTCCCGGGGTACGGCGTCGCCCTCGCTGGTCTCAGGGGTCTCGGTCTCGCCGCCGGGACGACGGCGACGACGGCGCAGCTCGACCCAGCGCCCGCGCAGGCCGCGCTGCGAGCCGGACACCTCGGTGCCGTCGAGCTCGGTACCGGCGTTGTTGACCGCCTGCGCGGCTGCGGTCGCGACCGGCATGACGCCCTCGCCGCGGAACGCCTCGGGCAGCGCCTCGTCGTCGGGACCCAGACCCAGGGCCGCGAGGCACGACGGCATCAGGACGGCGGCCAGCTGGCGGTAACCGTCGGCGCTGGGATGGAACTGGTCGGGCCCGAAGAGCAACGCCGGGGCGGCCGCGAACTCGGGGCCGAGGACCGAGGCCAGCGAGACCGTGCGGCCGCCGGCCTCGACGACGGCGATGGTCTGGGCGGCCGCGAGCCGGCGCGACCACGTCCGGGCGACCTGCTTGAGCGGGGGCGCGATCGGCTTGATCGTGCCGAGGTCGGGACAGGTGCCGACCAGGACGGCGACGTCCGCCTCGCGGAAGCGGCGTACGGCCTCGGACAGGTGGCGCACCGACTGCGTCGGGGTGACGGTGTGGGTCACGTCGTTGGCGCCGATGAGGATGACGGCGACGTCGGGATGGACCGCCAGCGCGGCGTCGACCTGGCTGTCGAGGTCGCTGGACTGGGCGCCGACCACCGCGTGCTCGCGCAGGTGGACGCGGCGGTCCGCCTGGACCGCGACGCCGCTGGCCAGGTGCGCGCCCGGCGTGTCCTCGACCCGGTCGACGCCGTAGCCGGCGGCGCTGGAGTCGCCGAGCAGGGCGATCCGGATCGCCGGTCCGGGCCGGCCGCGGCCGTACCAGCCGGTGGCGTCGGGCGGCGGGTCGTCGGTGAGGGTGCCGATGGTCCGGCGGGCGAGACGCGCCTCGGCGACCAGCACGCCGTACAGCCCGGCACCGAGCACGGAGAGACCACCGCCGCCGAATGCGGCGGCGGAGGCGAGCTTGCGTGCGGCGGCTACGGTTCCCACGACTTCATGTTACGGGCCGGTAGGTGGCTAGATTGGCCGGGTGAAGTACGTCGAATCCTTGCTCGACCTCATCGGTGACACCCCGCTGGTGCGGCTCGACCGTTCCCTTGACCTCCCCTCCTCCCCGGACGCCCGCGCCGACGGTGCGGCCCACGGCCCCCGATCGGGGCCGCTGCTGCTCGCCAAGGTGGAGTACCTCAACCCCGGCGGGTCCGTGAAGGACCGCATCGCCACGCGCATGATCGAGGCCGCCGAGGCCTCCGGCGCGTTGCAGCCCGGCGGCACGATCGTGGAGCCGACGTCCGGCAACACCGGCGTCGGCCTGGCGATGGTGGCCCAGCAGAAGGGCTACAAGTGCGTCTTCGTGTGCCCGGACAAGGTCAGCGAGGACAAGCGCAACGTGCTCAAGGCGTACGGCGCCGAGGTGGTCGTCTGCCCGACGGCGGTTGCCCCCGAGCACCCGGACTCCTACTACAACGTGTCGGACCGCCTCGCCTCGCAGCCCGGCGCGTGGAAGCCCGACCAGTACTCCAACCCGCACAACCCCCGCTCCCACTACGAGACCACCGGTCCGGAGATCTGGGAGCAGACCGACGGTCGGATCACCCACTTCGTGGCCGGCGTCGGCACCGGCGGCACGATCAGCGGCATCGGCCGCTACCTCAAGGAGCAGGCCGCGCTCGTCGGGAAGGACGTCCAGATCATCGGCGCCGACCCCGCCGGGTCGGTGTACTCCGGCGGCTCCGGGCGCCCCTACCTCGTCGAGGGCGTGGGCGAGGACTTCTGGCCCGAGACCTATGACCGCTCGATCGCCGACCGGATCATCGAGGTCTCGGACGCCGACTCGTTCGCCTTCACCCGTCGCCTCGCCCGCGAGGAGGCGATGCTGGTGGGCGGCTCGTCCGGGATGGCGGCGTACGCGGCGCGCCAGCTCGTCCACGAGCTCGCCGCCGAGGGGCGCGACGACGCGGTCGTCGTCGTCCTGCTGCCCGACTCGGGACGCGGCTACCTCACCAAGGTCTTCAACGACGCCTGGCTGAGCCAGTACGGCTTCGCCACCGAGGGCGGGTCCGAGCTGCGCACGGTCGGGGAGGTGCTGCGTGGCAAGTCCGGGCGGCTGCCCGACCTCGTGCACACGCACCCCTCCGAGACCATCGCCGAGGCCGTCCACATCCTGCAGGAGTACGGCGTCTCGCAGATGCCCGTCGTCCGCGCCGAGCCCCCCATCGTGGCGGCCGAGGTGGCGGGCTCGGTCTCCGAGCGTGACCTGCTGGACGCGCTCTTCACCGGGAAGGCCACGCTGACCGACCCCGTCGAGGACCACATGTCGCCGCCGCTGCCGTCCATCGGCTCCACCTCGCCGGCCCGCGAGGCCGTGGCGATGCTGGAGACGGCCGACGCCGCGCTGGTCCACGAGGACGGCAAGCCGGTCGGGGTGCTCACCCGGCAGGACCTGCTGGCCCACCTGGCGAAGGGCTGAGTGCCATGAGGTCCACCACGCCCCGACGCGGGCGCGCGCTCGCGTCCGCCCTGCTCGTGCTCGTCCCGGTGCTGGCGCTCGGCGCCTGCGGCGAGGACGAGCCCGCCGATCCCGAGGCCCCGGTCACGGTCGAGGTGGGCAAGGAGTTCAGCTGGAACGGCTTCACGGTCCCGTCCGGCTGGGAGTACGACACCATCACCGAGCAGGTCGCGCTGGAGGAGCAGACGCATCCGCTCGTGCGGGCCAAGGTCGTCAACGACGGCGACGAGGCGCGCTCCGCGCTCTTCGAGTTCGTCTTCGTCGCCGAGGGCGACGTGCTCGCCACGGTCCGGTGCAACTCCACCGAGGAGCTCGCCGCCGACCAGGAGGGCGACCTCTTCTGCCCGGGCTACGGGCAGCCGGTGCCGGACGGCTACGACAAGGTCGTGGTGCAGCCGGTCACCCGGTCGTAGGCAGCTCGGCGAGCACGTCCGCGAGCTCCTCGATGCCGTCGATGAGGCGGGTGCCGGGGCGGGCCCACGAGGCGTTGGCGTCGACGGCGTGCACCGGGACGCCCTCGGGAAGCACTCCGGAGGCGACGAGGTCGTCGGCCAGCGCCTGCGCGCCGGCGCGGTCGTAGCCGCAGGGCGCCACCACCACGAGGTCGGGACGGGCGGCGCGGACGTCGTCCCACGTGACGCGCACGCTCTTCTCGCCCGCGGTGCCGAGCACCGGCTCGCCGCCGGCCAGGTCGACCATCTCGGGGATCCAGTGGCCGGGTGCGAACGGCGGGTCGGTCCACTCCAGCAGCACCACGCGCGGTCGCGGGCGCGCGCCCACGCGTCGTACGACGTCCGCGAGGCGCCGGTGGGTGTCCCGGACGAGGACGTCGGCCTCGGGCTCGCGGCCGGTGGCCCGGCCCAGGACCCGGATCGAGTCCAGCACCTCGGCCAGCGTGTGCGGGYCGATGGTGAGGACCTCCGCGGTGCACCCGAGGTGCGCCAGCGCGTCGTCCACGACCGAGACGTCCACCGCGCACACTGCGCACAGGTCCTGGGTGACCACCAGCTCCGCGTCGAGCCCGGCCAGGGCACCCTCGTCGAGGCGGTAGAGGTCCTCGCCGCGCTGCACCGCCGCCACCACGAAGTCGTCGATCTCGCGAGGGCTGAGGCCCTCCGGCATCGCGCTCGTCGAGACGATCGTGCGACTGCGCGCCTCGACGGGGTGGTCGCACTCGAAGGTGACGCCGACGACGTCGTCGCCGGCCCCGATCGCGAAGAGGATCTCGGTGGTCGAGGGGAGCAGGGACACGATGCGCACGCGCCGAAGCCTAGGGTGACGCCGTGGAGCTGACGACCGGGACCGTGCTGCTCCTCATGGTGGCGGCGCTGGCCGCCGGCTTCGTGGACGCGGTGGTCGGCGGGGGTGGGCTGATCCAGCTCCCGGCCCTGCTGCTCGGCCTCCCCGGGGCCTCGGTGGTCCAGATCGCGGCCACCAACAAGCTGGCGTCGTTCTGCGGGACCTCGATCAGTGCGGCGACGTTCTTCCGGCGGGTGCGACCGGACCCGCGGACCTTCCTGCCACTGATGCTGGCCGCCTTCACCGGCTCGCTCGGTGGCGCCTTCGTGGCCTCGATGCTGCCGCGCAGCGCCTTCGACCCGATCATCCTCGTCGTTCTGGTCCTCGTCGGTGCCTACGTGTGGTTCAAGCCGTCGGTGGGGACCCTCACCGCACTRCGCTACAGCGGCGGCACCCACATCTCGGCGGTGGCCCTCACCGGGCTGACGATCGGCTTCTACGACGGGTCGATCGGCCCGGGCACGGGCTCGTTCTTCGTGTTCGCCCTCGTCGGCCTGCTGGGCTACAACTTCCTCGAGGCCTCGGCCAAGGCCAAGCTCGCCAACTGGGCGACCAACCTCGCGGCCCTGGTCGTCTTCGTCCCGCAGGGGGCGGTGATGTGGAAGCTCGGGCTGCTGATGGCGGCCGCCAACATCGTGGGCGGCTACGTCGGGGCGCGGGTGGCGGTCGCCCGGGGGGTGAGGTTCGTGCGGGTGTTCTTCCTCGTGGTGGTGTCGGCCTTCGTCGTACGACTCGGCGGGGACGTGCTGGGCGTCTGGTGAGCGGCCTGCGACGCCCGCACCGGTAGCGTGCAGTCGTGAGCGTGATGGACCGGGTCGACGACTTCCAGCGGAGGCATCCCGTCGTCGGGTTCCCGCTCGCGGTGGTCTACAAGTTCTTCGACGACCAGGGCAACTACCTGGCGGCGATGCTGACCTACTACGCGTTCGTGGCGATCTTCCCGCTCATGCTGCTCGGCACCTCGATCCTCGGGTTCGTGCTCGGCGCCAAGCCGGAGTGGCAGAACGAGATCCTCGACTCGGCGCTCGCCCAGTTCCCGATCATCGGCGACCAGCTCGGTCGGCCCGAGGGGCTGCGCGGGTCGGCGGCGGGAGTCGCCTTCGGAACGCTCGCGGCGCTGTACGGCGCCCTGGGCCTCGCGCAGTCGCTGCAGAACACCATGCACGTCGCCTGGTCGGTGCCCCGCAACTCGCGGCCCAACCCCTTCTACTCGCGGGTCAAGAGCCTGATCCTGCTGCTCACCGCCGGCGCTGCACTCCTCAGTGTGTCGGTCCTGTCGACGGTGGCGAGCACGACCACCACCTTCTTCGAGCAGGGTGAGCGCTGGATGCTGCAGCTGGTGACGGTGCTCGTGGTCGGGGTCGGGCTGACGGTGCTGTTCCGCTTCGCGGCGACCGGGCAGCACAGCTTCCGCCGGGCCGCGCCGGGCGGCTTCTCGCTGGCCGTCATGTTCCAGCTCCTCCAGCTCGGCGGCGCGCTCTACGTCTCGAAGGTCCTGGTCGGCACCACCGCGATGACCAAGACCTTCGGGCTGGTGCTCGGTCTCGTCGGCTTCCTGTTCATCGGCGCCGTGATGGCGGTGCTCGCCATGGAGATCAACGTCGTGATCGCGCGCCAGCTGTACCCGCGCGCGCTGCTCACCCCGTTCACCGATGCCGTGTCGTTGACCCCGGCCGACCGTCGTGCCTACGCGTCGTACGCCCGGATGCAGCGCCACAAGGGGTTCGAGCGGGTGTCGGTGTCCTGGGAGGAGGACGAGCCCCTCACCGACCCCGCACCATGACGTCGTACCTCACCGTCGCGCGCGACGCGACGGCCGAGATCGAGGTCAAGCGGTCGCGGTTCCTGTGCACGGTGCGGTCGGTGGGGGACGAGGAGGCCGCGCGTGCCGTCGTGGCCGAGCAGCGGGCCCTCCACCGGGACGCGCGGCACCACTGCTCGGCGTACGTGCTGGGGCCCCGCGCCGACCTGCAGCGCTCCAGCGACGACGGCGAACCGGCCGGCACGGCGGGGGCACCCATGCTCGAGGTGCTGCGCGGCGCGGGCGTCTCGGACGTGACGGCCGTGGTGACCCGGTGGTTCGGAGGCACCCTGCTCGGAGCCGGCGGACTGGTCCGGGCGTACGGCGACGCGGTGCGCGCGGCCCTGTCCGCGGCCGGCACCCGTCGTCGGGTGCTGGTCACCGAGCTGGCCCTCGTTCTTGAGCACGCCGACGCCGGGCGGATCGAGGGCGAGCTGCGGGCGCGAGGGGTGAGCGTGCTGGACGTGGAGCACGGCGCGTCCGTGCGGCTGCTGCTCGGGGCGAGCGACCCGTCGGCGGTGGCCGCCCAGGTGGCGGCGCTCACGGGCGGCGGGGCCGCCGTCGAGCGCGTCGGCGAGCGCTGGGTCTGAGATCGGTCTCGTCAGACGGGAATTCGGCACGGGCTGATACGTTGTAATGGTGTAATCACGTAATGACAGCAAGCAAGGAGAGCACCATGAACAGGCACGAGAACACGCACGACGACACGCACGACGACGCACGCGAGGATGCACGCGAGGACACGGGCCGAGGTCGCGGTCGCCGCGGCGGGGGCCGCGGTCGCCGGGGCGGGTGGCAGGTCGCGGACCTCCCGGACGCGAGGGACGCGCAGGACTGGTTCGCCGGGCGCCTGCCCGACGGCTGGTTCGACGGCATCGAGGTGAGCGTGGACCGCGAGGAGATCGTGGTCCTCGGCACGCTGGCCGACGAGGGTGACGACGTCTCCTCCGCCGAGGCGGAGGGCAGGATCGGTCGCTTCCGCTCCGAGACCCGAGAGCAGCGCATCGAGATCGCGCTCGAGGCGCAGGCGCGCTACCAGCGCACGGTGTCGTGGGGCGCCCGCCTCGGTGGCACGACCGCGCTCTTCACCCACGTCGCTGCGCCGGTGATGACCCGGCTGCGCCAGCCCGAGCGCCGGGTGCTCGACACGCTCGTCGACGCCGGTGTCGCCCGCTCCCGCTCGGACGCGCTCGCGTGGTCGGTCCGACTGGTCGGCGAGCACGCCGACGAGTGGCTCGGCCAGCTCCGCGACGCGATGTCGGAGGTCGACAAGCTGAGGGGCGAGGGTCCGGTTCTGTGACCGGCGCCCCGGGTGGCCACCGG
>NZ_JBFUMD010000034.1:0-14968 GCF_054049555.1 Nocardioides sp. P5_C9_2 | reverse complement strand
GCCTCGCCCCTGAACCACTCGCGCGACGGTGAGAGCCACAGCAGCCCGACGGCGACGGCGACGATCGAGGACATGAAGCCGCCGGCCACGATCCCGGTGATGAAGATCGGGACGGCGAGGATCGACAGCCCGACCCGGGCGGCGCGGTGGCCCAGCAGGGCGTAGACGCCGAGCACCGCCGAGACGGCCGCGCACACGCCGGCCACGGTGGCGACGACGCGCAGGGTCTGCAACGTCCCCTCGACGGTCAGGCCCATCCCGTTGCCGGGCGCGTCCGCCAGGAACTCCTCGATCGCGTCCCGCGACTCGATCCCGCGCAGGCCCGTCATCGACTCCCACACCGTGAGGAGAAGGAAGAGGGAGCCGAGGACGATCATCCCGCCGGCGAAGGTGGTCTGACGTGGTCTCGGCTGGGTGCTCACGGGGTCATTCCATCAAAGACGTGGTGAGCGCGACCCCGCCGGGACGCCCTCGAACCCGGACTCGGCGGACCAGACTCAGCGGACCAGACTCAGCGGACCAGGCAGGGACGCTTGGGGTCGAAGCTCCAGTCCGGCACGAGGTACTGCATCGCCGTCGCGTCGTCACGCGCACCCAGCCCGTGCTCGAGGTAGAGCGCGTGCGCCTCGGCGAGGCGGTCGCGGTCCAGCTCCACACCGAGCCCCGGGGTCTGGGGCACGGCGATGTGCCCGTCCTCGATGCGCAGCGGCTCGCGCGTCAGGCCCTGGCCGTCCTGCCAGATCCAGTGCGTGTCCAGCGCGGTGATCTCCCCAGGCGCCGCGGCACCCACCTGGGTGAACATCGCGAGCGACACGTCGAAGTGGTTGTTGGAGTGCGAGCCCCAGGTCAGGCCGAAGTCGTGGCAGAGCTGCGCGACGCGCACCGAGCCCGCCATCGTCCAGAAGTGCGGGTCCGCGAGCGGGATGTCGACCGCGTTGGTGCGCACGGCGTCGGCCATCTGCCGCCAGTCGGTGGCCACCATGTTGGTGGCGGTGCGCAGGCCGGTACGCCGCTTGAACTCGGCCATCACCTCCCGACCCGAGAAACCGCCCTCGGCGCCGCACGGGTCCTCGGCGTACGCGAGCACGTCATCCTTGCCCTTCAGCAGGCTGACGGCCTCGTCGAGCAGCCAGCCGCCGTTGGGGTCCAGGGTGATGCGCGCGTCCGGGRAGCGCTCGTGCAGCGCGGTGACCGCGGCGACCTCCTCCTCGCCGGCGAGGACACCGCCCTTGAGCTTGAAGTCGCTGAAGCCGTAGCGCTGCTGCGCCGCCTCCGCCAGTCGTACGACGCCCTCGGGCGTCATCGCCTCCTCGCGCCGCACGCGCTCCCAGGCGTCCGCCCCGTCCGGCTCGCGGAGGTAGGCCAGGTCGGTGCGGTCGGGATCGCCGACGTAGAACAGGTAGCCGAGCATCGGCACCCGCGTGCGCTGCTGACCGTCGCCGAGCAGCTCGGCCACCGGCACGCCGAGCTCCTGGCCGGACAGGTCCAGCAGGGCCGACTCCAGCGCGGTGACCGCGTGGATCGTCGTGCGCAGGTCGAAGGTCTGCAGGCCACGTCCCCCGGCGTCGCGGTCGGCGAAGCGCGTCGCGACCTGGCGCAGCAGGGTCCGGAACCGCGCGACCGGCTGGCCGACCAGCAGCTCGGCCGCGTCGACGATCGTGCTGCGGATGGCCTCCCCGCCGGGCACCTCGCCGAGGCCCTCTCGACCCTCGGAGTCGGTGACGACGGCGATGTTGCGGGTGAAGAACGGGCCGTGCGCGCCGCTGAGGTTGAGCAGCATCGAGTCGTGCCCGGCGACCGGGACGACGTCGATCCGGGCGATCGTGGTGGTCATCCCTGGAGCGTCCCGTCGATGCGGCGCGTCAGCCCCCACGGGTTGTCGTCGCGCAGCGCCTCGGGGAGCAGGTCCGCGGGGACGTCCTGGTAGGCGACCGGGCGCTGGAAGCGCTCGATGGCGAGACTGCCGACGCTCGTGGTGCGGCCGTCGGAGGTCGCCGGGAACGGGCCGCCGTGGACCATGGCGTGGCCCACCTCGACGCCGGTCGGCCAGCCGTTGAAGAGGATCCGGCCGCAACGCATCTCGAGGGTCGGCAGCAGCTTCGCGGCGTCCGCGCTGTCGGCGGCCGTCGCGTGGACCGTCGCCGTGAGCTGGCCCTCGAGGTCGGCGAGACGGGGCACCAGGGCGTCCACGTCGTCGTACCGGACCACGACGCCGGAGGCGCCGAAGACCTCGTGGGCGACGGCGCTGTCGGCCTGGAGCAGGAGCTCGACCGGCGCCTCGGAGACGACCGGCGCGGGGGCGTGCTCGCCGCCGTCCGAGCCGCTGGCGACGACGGTGACCCCGTCGGTGGCCGCGAGCCGGCCGGTGCCGGTGGCGTAGGCCTCGGCGATGCCGGGGGTGAGCATGCGCTGCCCGGTGGCCTCCGCGACGGCGGCGGCGGTGGCCGCCATGAAGGCGTCACCCTCCTCACCGGTGGGGAGGAAGAGCAGGCCCGGGTTGGTGCAGAACTGGCCGGCACCGAGGGTCAGCGAGCCGACGTACGCCTGGGCGAAGGCGGTGGTGTCGGACTCGGCGAGCGCACCGGGGAGCACCACCACGGGGTTGATCGAGGACATCTCGGCGTAGACCGGGATGGGTACGGCGCGCCGGCTCGCCGCCTCGACGAGCGCGAGGCCGCCGGCGCGGGAGCCGGTGAAGCCGACGGCCGCGATGCGCGGGTCCCCGACCAGGGCCTGGCCGAGCYCGATCCCGCTCGAGCCGTCGGCGGCGAGGAGGAACGAGAAGGTGCCCGGGTGCAGGTCGCTCTTCGCGACCGCGCGGGTGATCGCGCGGGCGACCAGGACCCCGGTCCGCGGGTGGGCCGGGTGGCCCTTGACCACGACCGGGCAGCCGGCGGCGAGCGCGGAGGCGGTGTCGCCGCCCGCGGTCGAGAAGGCGAGCGGGAAGTTGCTGGCGCCGAAGACGGCGACCGGGCCGAGCGGCACCATCCGCTGCCGGATGTCCGCACGCGGCAGCGGTGCGCGCTCCGGCATGGCGGGATCGATGCGTACGCCGAGGTGGTCGCCCTGGCGGACGACGCCGGCGAACATGCGCAGCTGGCCGGTGGTCCGGCCGACCTCGCCGGTGATGCGACCCTCCGGCAGGCTGCTCTCCGCGACGGCGGCCTCGATGATCGCGTCCTTGTCCGCCTCGATCTCGGCGGCGACGGCCTCCAGGAAGTCCGCACGCCGGGTGGGGCTGGTCGCGCGGTACGACGCGAACGCCTCGGCGGCGGCGGTGGTCGCGGCGACGACGTCGGCGGCCTCCGCCTCGGTGCCGGCGATGATCGATCGGGCCTGCTCAGCAGTGCTGGTCATGCGTTCCTCTCAAGCGACTTCGGGTGGTCGAGCGGAGTCCGGAACCCCGTCAGGAGATGCGGTCGATCAGGTCGCGCAGCTCGGCGACCTCGTCCTCGCGCAGGTCCGTCAGCGGGGGGCGGACCGGGCCGGCCGGGCGGCCGACGGCGGCGAGGCCGCCCTTGACGATCGAGACCGCGTAGCCCTGCGTGCGGTCACGGATGTCGAGGTACGGCAGCACGAACTCGTTGAGCCGACGGTAGACCTCGTCGCGGTCCTGGGCGATGACGGCGTCGTAGAACTCGATGGCCCACTGCGGCACGAAGTTGAACAGCGCGCTGGAGTATGTGCTCACGCCGAGCTGGAGCAGCGGCAGCGCGAAGGTCTCGGCGGTCGGCAGGCCCCCGACGTACATGAGGCGGTCCCCGACGCGGGCGTAGGTGCGGGTCATCTGCTCGATGGACCCGACCCCGTCCTTGAAGCCGACCAGCGTCGGGTTGCGGTCGGCGAGGACCGCGACGGCCTCGTCGCGGAGGACTGCGTTGGCGCGGCTGTAGACGATGACGCCGAGGCCGGTGGCCTCGCAGACCCGGCTCACGTGCTCGACGAGTCCGGCCTGGCTGGCCTCGGTGAGGTACGGCGGCATCAGCAGGAGTCCGTCCGCGCCGGCCGCCTCGGCCGCCTTGGCCTGGGCGACGGCGTTGGCCGTGCTGCCGGTGGCCGGGGCGAGCACGGGCACCGCGCCCGCGACCTCCTGGACGGCGGTGCGCACGACCTGGTCGGTCTCCTCGAGGGTGAGCGAGAAGCCCTCCCCCGTGCCGCCCGCGGCGAAGAGGCCGGCGACCGGGTACTGCGCGAGCCACGCGAGGTGCTTGCGGTAGCCGTCCTCGTCGAAGGAGAGGTCATCGGCGAAGTGGGTCACCGGGAACGACAGCAGGCCGCTCTTCAGCTGGGCGGCCAGGTCGGTCGGGCTGTACTCGGTCACGAGGCGTCCTTCTCGTCTGTGCGGAGGCACCGGCTGCTCGCCGGTCGCTTCACGCTAGGGCGCTGCGACGATGCCTGTCCAAGCCCGAATTTGTATTCGATGATGCTCGCACAGCATCGCCACTCCACGAGTCACCCGTAACGGATGAGGCCCCGACGCACCCGACGCGCTCGAATGAGAGTGCACAACACGTGTGCCCGCTGACCGGTTCCGGTCGGCAACACTCACCCGGGAAGGCAGTCACATGTTCGACGACAACGGTTCGTTCCTGCTCGCCATGTTCGAGTTCTTCATCTTCTTCGCCTGGATCATGTGCCTGTTCTACATCTTCGCGGACATCTTCCGCAGTCACGACCTGGGCGGTATGGGCAAGACGGTCTGGTGCCTGTTCGTCATCATCCTGCCCCTCATCGGCGTCTTCAGCTACCTCATCGCCCGCGGTGACGGGATGACGAAGCGCAACGTCGAGCAGCAGCAGGCTCTCCAGCAGCAGCAGGCCGACTACGTGCGGTCCGTCGCGGGCGCCGGCGGATCCAGCGTCGACCAGATCGCCTCGGCCAAGAAGCTGCTCGACGACGGGACGATCACCCAGACCGAGTTCGACCAGGTGAAGGCCAAGGCGCTCGCGACCGCCTGACGGCGCCGGTGGCCAAGCCTGCCATCCTCGCGGTCGATGACGACCCCGCCGTCGTCGCGGCCGTCGCGAGGGACCTGAGGGCCCGCTACGGCGAGGGCCACCGCGTGGTCCGGGCGACCTCGGGTCGCGAGGCCCTGGAGATCCTGGCGGACCTGGTGCTGAAGGACCGTCCGATCGCTGCCGTGGTGACCGACCAGCGGATGCCCGGAATGAGCGGGATCCAGGTCCTGCGCGAGGTCCGGCAGCAGTCCCCCGACTCCAAGCTGGTGCTGCTGACGGCGTACGCCGACACCGACGTGGCCATCCGGGCGATCAACGACATCGCCCTCGACTACTACCTGATGAAGCCGTGGGACCCGCCGCAGGACCGGTTGTACCCGGTGCTCGACGAGCTCCTCCAGGACTGGGGGCACGCGCACCCGGACCGGGAGTCGGAGGTCCGGGTGGTCGGCCACCGCTGGTCGGAGCACACGCACGACGTGAAGTCCTTCCTCGCCCACAACCACGTGCCCTACCGCTGGCTCGAGGTCGGCCAGAGCGAGGAGGCCACGCGCCTCCTCGGCCTCGCGGGGGCCGGGGCCGACGACCTCCCGGTGGTGGCGTTGCCCGACGGGGTCGCCCTGCGCGCCCCGACCACGGTCGCGCTGGCCGACGCGCTCGGGCTCCGCACCCGCGCCGAGCGGCAGCTCTACGACCTGTGCATCGTCGGCGCCGGGCCGGCCGGGCTCGCCGCCGCGGTGTACGCCGCGTCCGAGGGGCTGCAGACCGTGGTCGTGGAGCGCGACGCGCCCGGCGGGCAGGCGGGACAGAGCGCCTCGATCGAGAACTACCTCGGCTTCCCCAAGGGACTCTCCGGCGCGGACCTGACGCACCGCGCCGTCGCGCAGGCGTCGCGCTTCGGCGCCGAGATGGTGCTCGCGCGCGACGTCGTGGGGTTCGAGACGCGCGGACCGGTCCGTGCCGTGCTGCTCGACGGCTCGACCGACATCGAGGCCCGCGCGGTGCTCGTGGCGAGCGGCGTCTCCTACCGCCGGCTCGAGGCCCCCGGCGTGGACGACGCCGTCGGGAGGGGCATCTACTACGGCGCGACCGCGAGCGAGGCGAGCCAGACCACCGGCGAGGACGTGTACGTCGTGGGGGCGGCCAACTCCGCGGGCCAGGCCGCGCTCAACTTCGCCCGCTTCGCCAAGCGGGTGGTCCTCGTCGTCCGGGGCGAGGCGCTCGAGGCGTCGATGTCGCAGTACCTCGTCAGTCGCATCCGCACGACGGCCAACGTGGAGGTGCGCCTCCACACCGAGGTCGTGGGTGCCCACGGCGACGGCCACCTCGAGGCCGTCGTCCTGGCCGACCGCGGGACCGGGGCGGAGGAGGAGGTCGAGACCAGCTGGGTCTTCGTCTTCATCGGCGCCGCGCCGCGCACGGGCTGGCTGGGCGACACGGTGGCGCGGGACGGCCGCGGCTTCGTGCTCACCGGTCCCGACCTGCCGGCGAGCGCCGACATCGGATGGCCGCTCGACCGCGGCCCCTACGCGCTCGAGACGAGCGTGCCGGGCGTGTTCGCCGCCGGCGACGTGCGTCTCGACAGCATGAAGCGGGTCGCGTCCGCCGTCGGCGAGGGCGCGATGTCGGTCTACCTCGTGCACCGCTACCTGGCGAGCACCTGATGGTGCGCACGGAGCTGTACGACGAGCTGCGCTCTCTGGACCTCCTCGACGGGTTCACCGACGCACAGGTCAGCGAGCTGGCGGCGTCCGGCACCGAGGTCTCCTTCGCGGCCGGCGAGCACCTCTTCGACGAGGGCCGACCGGCCGACGACTGGTGGGTGCTGCTCGAGGGGCGGATCGACCTCGTGCGGCGCATCGGCCACGAGGAGGCCGTGATGGCCTCGATGGCCGTGCCGGGCCAGTGGGCGGGAGGCTTCCGGGCCTGGGACGAGCACGGCGTCTACATGGGCAGCGGGCGGGTCGTGGAGCCGACCCGGGTGTTCCGGCTCCGGGCCGACCAGCTCGGCGCCCACGGCGAGGCGTGGTTCCCCTTCGCGGTCCACCTGCTGCGGGGCCTGATCGGGACGGCACGCCGCATCGAGCACAACGCGCGCCAGCGCGAGGCGCTCGTGGCGCTCGGCACCCTGGCGGCCGGACTCGCCCACGAGATCAACAACCCGGCATCCGCCGCGGTCCGCTCCGTGGGCGGCCTCCAGGAGAGCACCGACCACCTCCTCGACTCGCTGGGCCAGCTCGCCGCGCACGCGATCACCGCGGCCCAGTTCGTCGCCCTCGACGAGCTGCGCCGCGCGGTCGGGCAGGCCGAGGTCCCGACCGGCGTCGCCCTGGCCGACCGCGAGGACCAGCTCTCCGGCTGGATGGCCGAGCACGACCTCGACCGGGACTGGGTGATCGCCCCCGCGCTGGCCGGCGCCGGTGCGGACCTCGCCTGGTGCGAGCGGGCCGCCGTGTCGTTGCAGGGGCCCGCCCTCCAGGCCGGACTGGAGTGGGTGGCCAGTGCCGTCACCGTGACCTCACTGATCTCCGAGGCGCAGGACGCCACACGACGCATCTCCGACCTCGTCTCGGCCGTGAAGTCCTACTCCCAGCTGGACCGCGCGACCGTCCAGGAGGTGCGGGTCACCGACGGCCTCGAGAGCACGCTCATCATGCTCGGCCACAAGCTCCGCGACGGCGGGGTGACCGTGCACCGCGACTACGCCGACCACCTGCCCGTCATCCGGGCGTCGCCCGGCGAGCTCAACCAGGTGTGGACCAACCTCATCGACAACGCCGTCGACGCCATGGGGGGCTCGGGGACCCTGACGGTCCGGACGTCGGCCGACGAGCACGCCGTCGTCGTCGAGATCGTCGACACGGGCCCCGGCCTGACCGACGAGGTCGCCGCCCATGCCTTCGAGCCGTTCTTCACCACCAAGGAGGTGGGCCGGGGGACGGGGCTCGGTCTCGACATCTCCCGACGCATCGTCGCCGAGCGGCACGGCGGGGAGATCGCCATCGACTCGCGTCCCGGGGACACCGTGGTCCGGGTGCGCCTGCCGCTGAGATCGACGGTCGCGCAGTGACGTGGCACATCGAGCTCGGTCCCGACCCGGGCCGCGAGGACGAGGTCACCGAAGGCCTCGTCACGCACAACCAGGAGGCGTCCGCGGCCATCCGTCGGCGGTTCGAGCCGGACAACCTCCCGGCGAGACCCGTGGCGGCGTACGCCGTCGACGACGCCGGTGAGCTGCTGGGCGGCTGCGTCGGCAGCACCGTGGACGTCTGGCACTGGCTGACGACCGACCTGATGTGGGTGCGCAAGGACCTCTAGTCGGGCCGGCCTCCGGTCGGGCTAGCCACCCATCAGCTCGGTCAACCTCGCCACGGCCGGGGCGGTGTCAGCGGCGAGCCGGGCACGCGCGGCGTCGAGGGCCGGCGACCCGGGGTGGCCGTCCGGGACGCGCGCGGGGTTGAGCGCCACCCCGTTCGACCACTCCCGGATGTCCGGCTCGGTCGAGAAGGACATCGCCGCCCGGGTGCCCCGCACGACCATCCGGGCCCAGTCGGCCATCGAGTTGCCGTAGGGCGACGGCGGGCACAGCCGGTTCTTCTCGTCGTCGTCGGCGCGGGTCGCCTCGACGTACCCCGCGAGGGCCGCACCGAAGCTGGGGAAGCCGGCCCGGATCGGCTGCACCGTGATCGTCCCGGGACCCCAGACGGGGACGAGCGGCGGGTACTTCAGGCCGTCCGCCGCGCAGTGCACGACCACGGCGTCGTCGGCGATGCCCACCTCGCCGTCGGCGAAGCCCAGCCGGCCCCGCTCGACGGACACGAGGTGACCGCGTCGTACGACGTCCTCGATCGTCCGCAGCAGCTCGAGCTCCCAGGTGGCCAGCGTGGGGGTCTTGGCCATCGTGGGCGTCACCGAGCGGTCGATGCGCATCACGACCCCGGCCTCCTCGAGCCGGAGGAACAGGTGCTCCAGCGACTCGGCCCCGGCGGCCGCGTGCATGAGGTCGGCGACGAAGCCGGTGAAGATCTCGGGGTCGGGCTGGATGAGTGCCCGGTCGTACATCCACGGGTCCCGCGGGCGCACCCAGCAGATCGCGTCGGGGTCGACGCCCCGGGCCAGGAGCCACACGCACGCGTCGGTCGCGGTCTTGCCCGAGCCGACGACGACGTACTGGCTCGGCGCCTCCTCGAGATGGACGAGGTCGTTGACCGGGCGCACGTCGGCGCCCCGCCCGACGGCGAACGGGGGCGGCTTCTCGGCCGGGATGCTGGGCGCGAGGTAGCGGGCGTCGACGATCCGGCACGACGCGGGCACCTCGAACGTCTCGCCGGAGATGCGGGACACGACGGTGCGCCCGCCGTCGTACTCGCTGGTGGGGAAGAACTCGACCCGGCCGGTGCCCAGCATCCGGTCGAGCACCCGGGAGTAGTAGCCGACGATCTCGGGCTGGGACGCCCGCTCCTGCAGGCCCGCCTCCGGGCCGCTCCGCTGCAATTGGCCGCCGCCGAGCAGGGTCGAGGCGACGCCGTAGAACGCGGAGGACTGGTGCAGGCGGACGAACGGGTACGCCTCGAGCCAGTGGCCGCCGGGACCGTGGCGGCGGTCGACGAGCGCCACCCGTACGTCGCCGTGGTCGATGAGGGCGTCCGTGAACGCCATGCCGGCCGCGCCGGCCCCCACCACCAGGTAGTCGACGTGAAGCGTGCGGCTCATGCGTCCACGGTGGCACCCGCGGCGCTCGGCGTCCACGGGTGGACCGGTCACCGCCGGGCGGGCGGAGGGGGACGCCCCGACGCGTACCGTGCACGCGTGACCTCGGACGTGCTGCTCGTCGGCTGCGGAGACCTCGGATCGGCGATCGGCCTGCGCCTCGCCGGACGGGGCCACGACGTGCTCGCGCTGCGGCGCGAAGCCGCCCGCGTGCCCGCTCCGCTGCGCGGCCGCTCCGTCGACCTGACGATCGAGACGCCGACCCTCTCCGACCTCCGCGCGAGGTACCTCGTCGTCGCCCTGACCGCCCGGCCGCGGACCGAGGAGGCCTATCGGACGACGTACGTCGAGGGGATGCGGCGCGCGCTGGACGCCGTGGCCGCGACGGGCACCGTCCCGGAACGAGCCGTGCTCGTCTCCTCCACCGCCGTGCACGGGAGTCGCACCCGGCCGCCGCTCGACGACGAGGCCACGCCGCCGCGCCCCGCCGACGGACCGGGTCGGATGCTGCTGGCCGCCGAGGAGCTCTTCCACGCACGACTGCCCGGCGGCACCGTGCTACGGCTCTCGGGGCTCTACGGCGGCCCCAGCACCCGCCTGGTCGACACGGTGCGCGAGGGCCGCGTCGACGACCCGCACCGGTGGACCAACCGCATCCACCGCGACGACGCGGCGGACGCGGTCGTGCACCTGCTCTCGCGTCCCGGGACGCCGGCGTCGCTCTACCTCGGCACCGACGACGAGCCCGCGCAGCTGGGCGACGTGGCGGCGTACCTCGCCGAACGGCTCGGGGCGCCACGACCGCCGGCGGCGGACCCGGGGCAGGGACACGGCAAGCGACTCTCCAACGCCCGGTTGCGGGCGACCGGTTGGCGCCCGACGCGGCCGAGCTACCGCGAGGGCTACGCCGACGTACGCTGACGGTCGATCGCCGGTGGTCGAGCGCTGGAGGTCGAGCCGACMGGTGCGACCTGAGTCACCCCGTGACTCAGGTCGCAGGCAGCGGGCCGACGCATGCGAGCTGAGTCAGCCGGTGACTCAGGTCCGAGCGCCGGGGTCGGGACCCGGCCGTCGGGCCGGCAGTCGGACCGTGACGGTCGTGCCCCGACCGAGCGCGGACTCGACGTCGATCCGTCCCCCGTGGCGCCGCACGATCCGCTCCACGATGACGAGCCCGAGGCCGCTGCCGGGACGGGAGAGCGCCTCCGGGTTGTGGGAGCGGAAGAACTCGCGGAACAGGTCGTGCTGGTCCTCCTCCGAGATGCCGAGCCCGTGGTCGACGACACGCAGCGCGACCTCCTCGCCGTCGACGGCGAGACCGAGGGCGACCGAGCTCCCGTCGTCGGAGTACTTGACGGCGTTGCTCAGCAGGTTGGCGAGCATCCGGTGCAGCTCGTCGGGACGACCCGGGACCGCGACCGGACCGTCGGGCATCGCCGTCGAGATGGTGATCGACCGGACGGTCGCCGCGTGGGCGCACTCGTCCTCGACGTCGCGGACGACCTGCCGCAGGTCGACGGACTCCGGCTCGAAGACGGCGTCGGGGTCCGACACGCGGGCCATCGTCAGGAGGTCGTCGATGACGCCCTCGATGCGTCGGGCACCACGGATCGCGGACCCCACCGAGCGCCGGCCGTGGTCGGAGAGGCCCTCCTCCTCGAGCAGCTCCAGGTTGCCCATCACCGACGTGAGCGGGTTGCGCAGCTCGTGGGCCACCGTGTCGACCAGCTCGGTGCGATAGCCGTCGAGGTCTCGCAGCCGGTTGACGAGCGCGCGCTCGGTGTCGAGCTGGCGCGCGTTGGCGACGGCGCGGCCCAGGTCGCGACCGATGTCGAGGGCGGCCTCGCACTGCATCTCCGTCCACGGCACGTGATCGGAGATGCGCGAGAGGATCAGGAAGCCGAGACACTCCACGCCCGCACCGAGGGGCACGAAGAGCACCGAGCCGATGCGGATGCTGTCGAGGAATTCCAGCAGCCGGGTGGCCTCCGCGTCACTCATGCCCGGATGGTGGGTCCGCCCGACGGAGAAGGCGGCGACGTACTGGTCGGCCCAGTAGAGGTGGGCGAGCCGCACCAGGATCTCGTCGAGGTCGTCCAGCACCGGCTTGGGCTGACCCCCCTCGGCGAACCACGTGCTCGACCGACCACCGTCGGTGTGGAACGCGGAGAGCCACATCCCGACGGCGTCGAAGGAGGAGACCACGGCCCCGCGGCAGGCGGCGACCACGAGGTCCAGCGACGGCTCCCCCATGGCCCGGCGCACCATGTGCCGGGCCTCGGTCGCCATCCGCACGCGCTCGGCGAGCTCCTCGCGCTCCAGCGCGAGCAGGACCGAGCTGCGGGCCACCCCGGCGTACCTGGCGAGCACCTCGCGCTGCAGCGGGCCCGGGCGGAGGCCGTCGCTCGGCGCGTCGACGGTGAGCAGGCCCCGCAGCGTTCCGTCGGCGTCGTACAGCGGGGCCGCGAGGAGGTCGAGCGGGTGCCAGCCGTCGGGACCGTCCACCGGCTCGAGGTCCGGCACGTGGCTGTAGGCGAGCACCTCGTCGCCGACGCGCTCGTGGGGCACGAACCGCAGGTCGCCCCAGACGTCGGCCTTGGCCAGCTCCTTCTCCAGCACCTCGACGGGGAGCCAGGTGCCGTGGAGGTCGGCGAGCTCGGGCCCCGACGTGGCCACGACCACCAGCCCGTCACCGCGACGGACGCTGATCGCCGACTGGGCGAAGCCGGCCAGCACGGCCGCGCCCTCGGCGAGCACCTGGAGGGAGGCTCGGGTCGGGGCGTCCGACCAGGACTGCGCGGGGTCCGTCACGCGCTCCCGAGACTGCCCCACACCCGCTCCCGTCCCGTGTCGATCGTCCTCGCCGTCGTGTGCCGGCGATCGCCCAGCATAGTGAGGGGGAGCACGTCGCGATCGTGAACGCGTCAAGCCGTCCATGACAAGCCGCGCGTGCCGGTGAAACGCCGTCCCCTGCTGGGCGCGTTGCCTAGGATCTGTACGTGAACGACGTCCATGTCCTCGCGTACTACGCGGACGACCCCACGCGGAGCTACCAGCTGATCCAGTGGCTGGAGGTCCTCGAGACCCTGCACGCCCACCACCCGGTCGCGATCGTGGTCCGCGATGCCGACGTCGCGTCGTTGCTCCGCGAGCGGACGACGCTGGCGCTCTTCACGGCGCCGGGGTTCCCCGAGCTCACCGGCCTGTACGCCGACCTCGACGCCAAGGTCGCGCTCTACTGCAACAACTCGATGCTCAACTTCCAGTCGCTGATCGACGGCCGGATGCTGCACGCGCACATCAACCACGGGGAGAGCGACAAGCAGTCGATGGCGAGCAACAACGCCAAGGCCTACGACCGCGTCCTCGTCGCCGGCGAGGCGGCCGTGCAGCGCCACGTCGAGGGCCTGCTCGAGTTCGACACGAGCCGCCTCGTGCGGGTCGGACGCCCGCAGCTCGACCTCCGCCCGGCCCCGCTGCTGGCGCCGACCACGCGACGTACCGTCCTCTACGCCCCGACATGGGAGGGCGACGCGGACTACAACGACTACACCTCGCTGGACACCCTCGGCACCCGCATCGTGAGCACGGTCCTGGCCGTCCCGGACGTACGACTCGTCTACAAGCCGCACCCGAAGATCGCGACCAGCCTCACCCCCGACGTGCAGGAGGCCCACCTCGCGATCCTCCGGATGGTCGCCACGGCCGCCGACCTCGAGCCCGACGCCGGCCACACGTGCGTCCTGCGCGGGGACATCCTGGCCGTCATGCCCGACTGCGACGCGATGATCACCGACGTGTC
Source organism: Nocardioides sp. P5_C9_2 (assembly GCF_054049555.1). Lineage (NCBI taxonomy): Bacteria > Bacillati > Actinomycetota > Actinomycetes > Propionibacteriales > Nocardioidaceae > Nocardioides > Nocardioides sp. P5_C9_2. The sequence goes on along the minus strand of NZ_JBFUMD010000034.1, from coordinate 1,498 downwards.
CTCGGTCGGTCTCGACTGGCTCTACCTCCGCACCGAGGCGCCGATCCTCATCACCGACCGGCACCAGGACACCGAGCGGTTCCGCCAGGACGTGCCGGTGAGCCGGTGCGCCGACGTGATCGACGAGTCGAACGTCGCCGACCTCACCGCCCTGGTCGCCGCGCGCCTCGACCACGACGAGCACCACCTGTCCCGACGCGCGATGCGGCACTTCTACTTCGACGACATCGCGGTCGGCGACAGCACGGCCCGCTTCATCGATGCCGTGAGCGAGCTGGTGGYGCTGCGTGACCAGCTGCTCGCCAGCAGGCTGCACGGGGACGCGATCACGGCCTGAGCCGGCGTCGTCGGTCATCCTTTGTGGGGATTCCCCTCCACCGACGGCACCGCGCTCGTCCGCCGACCGGTTGCATCGCCACCGTGACCTCCCCTGCCTCCCAGCTGCCCATCGACGTGTCGGTCCCGTCGACCCCCCGAGGGGCGTGGAGGCGCCGCGGGTGGCCGCCGCTGCTGGTGGCGGTGGGATGCGCGGGGGCCTACGGCCTCTTCCTCCTGCTGCCGTACTACGCCGCCGGTCTGGGCGACCCTCCGCTGCCGGCGGTCGTCGGCCGCGTCCAGGACCTGGACCTGGACGGCATCGCGGGCGCGTTCCTCGCCGTCGGCGGCCTGGTCACCTACTTCCTGGGCCCGGCGGTGGCGCTCGGCGCGGCGGCGTGGGCCGCCCTGCGCACGGCGCAGGGCATCACCGCCAGCGACCTGCGCCAGACCGCGCCCGCGCTCGTGGGCACGGCCATCGCGGTCGGCACCCTGGCCTGGCTGTTCTCACCACTGGGCCGGGAGGTGATGGCGTGGTTCATCGACTGATGAGCGCTACTCCGCGACCTGGGTGACCACGTCGAGCACGCGGCGTACGACGGGGGTCACCGACTCCCGCGACCACACGGCGTACAGCTCGACGGGTCGCTCGGGGTCGGCATCGAGCCGCAGGTCGCCGCCGCCGTGGGCGAGGTCCTTGAAGACGACGCCCTCGACCTGCAGCGACGTCGCCGACGCGGGCGCGAGGGCGAGGCCGCGGTCGGCGGCCACGAGCAGCATCGCCGTCAGCACCTGGTGGACCCGCTGCTCGATGCGCGGGTGGGCGTTGGCGAGGAAGCGCACCGACAGCTCGTGGAAGTAGCGCGACTGCTGCGGGTGGTAGCCGACGACCGGCTGGCCCTCGAAGTCGTGCGGGGTGAGCGGCCGGTCGAGCGTGGCCAGCGGGTGGTCGGCCGGGACGACGGCCATCAGCGGCTCGCGCAGGACGACCTTCGAGGACAGCAACGAGGTGTCGAAGGGCGGACGCGCCAGGCCGATGTCCAGCTCGCCGCGGCGGATGCCGTCGACCTGCGCGAGGGTCACCCGCTCGGAGAGGAGCACCTCGACGTCGGGCAGGGCAGCGGTCAGCCGGCGCAGCAGCGGGCCGAGGATGGAGATCGCGGAGACGGCGGTGAAGCCGAGG
>NZ_JBFUMD010000033.1:0-15033 GCF_054049555.1 Nocardioides sp. P5_C9_2 | reverse complement strand
CCGCTGCACCGTGCGACCGTGTCCGCGGCCGCGCGGGCGCGGTCCGCCGTCGGGTCCGCGACGACCGCGTCGATCGCGCGGCCGGCGTCGCCCAGCGCCTCCTTCATGGCCGCGTGCTCGTCCTCCATGGCTCGCATCAGGGTGGCGTCGACGCCCCGCGAGAGCAGGAACGGCCACACGAGGGCGTCCTCGGACTCGTGGTGGTGGGTCAGCTCGCGGACGAGGTTCTGCCAGGCCACCTGGATCTGGCGGGCGCGCCCACGGTCCCCGTCCGGCAGCGCCCGGAGCGCCTGCTCGGTGCGTGCCACGTCACGGCGTACGGCGGCGTGGATGACTTGGTTGACACTCATCGTGGCCATGCCGGGACGCTAGCCCCGGGCCCCGCCGCGAGGCGACCCCGATTTCGGGCAACCGCCTCAGAGCGTGGCGACCCAGTTGCGCAGCAGCACGGCCCCGGCGTCGCCGGAMTTCTCGGGGTGGAACTGGGTGGCCCAGAGCGGACCGTTCTCGACGGCCGACACGAACCGGTCGCCGCCGTGCGTGGTCCAGCTGACGAGGGGTGCGCGGGTGCGGTCGTTGGTCACCAGGTCCCACGAGCGGGCGGCGTACGAGTGGACGAAGTAGAACCGCTCCCCCTCGACGCCGGCGAACAACCGGCTGCCCTCGGGGACCTCGACGGTGTTCCAGCCCATGTGGGGCACGACGGGCGCCTGGAGCCGCTCGACGGTGCCCGGCCACTCGTCGCAGCCCTCGGCCTCGACGCCGTGCTCCACCCCGCGGGCGAAGAGGACCTGCATGCCGACGCAGATGCCGAGCACCGGTCGTCCGCCGGCCAGGCGGCGACCGATGATCCGGTCACCCTTGACGGCGCGCAGGCCGGCCATGCAGGCGGCGTACGCGCCCACGCCGGGCACGATGAGGCCGTCGGCCTCGAGGGCCGTGGTGAAGTCGCTGGTGAGGGTCACCTCGGCGCCGGTGCGCTCGGCGGCGCGCACGACCGAGCGCAGGTTGCCCGACCCGTAGTCGAGGACGACGACCTGTCGGGGGGCGGGGCTCAAGAGGCGTCCCCGAGCGTGCCCTTGGTCGAGGGCACACCCGTCTCCCGGGGGTCGAGGGCGATCGCGTCGCGGAAGGCGCGGGCGAACGCCTTGAACTGCGCCTCCACGAGGTGGTGCGGGTCCCGGCCGGACAGCACCCGCACGTGCAGCGCGAGGTGGGCGTGGAAGGCGATCGTCTCGAAGACGTGGCGGGTCAGGGAGCCCTGGTAGGCGGCCCCGTTGACGTCGTTGCCGCCGATGGCGACGTAGATCTGCCCCTCGGGCTCCCCGGTGTGCACGCAGTAGGGACGCCCGGACACGTCGACGACCGCCTGGGCCAGCGCCTCGTCGAGCGGCACGGTCGCGTCGCCGAAGCGCCGGATGCCGCGCTTGTCCCCCAGCGCCTCGCGCAGTGCCTGGCCGAGCACGATCGCAGTGTCCTCGACGGTGTGGTGGGCGTCGATGTGGGTGTCGCCGTTGGAGTGCACGGTGAGGTCGACCAGCGAGTGCCGCGCGAAGGCGGTGAGCATGTGGTCGTAGAAGCCGACGTTGGTGCTGATGTCGGCGCGCCCGGAGCCGTCGAGGTCGACCTCGACGGAGACCTGGGACTCCGAGGTGGTCCGCTCGATCTTGGCGGTGCGGTTCATCGGTGGTCCTCCATGACCTGGATCAGTGCGTCCTTGAATGCGTCCATCTCGGCGCCGGTCCCGATCGAGACCCGCAGCCAGCCGTCCGGCCCGGTCTCCCGGATCAGCACACCCCGGTCGACCAGCCCCTGCCAGACGGYGTGGCGGTCGGCGAAGGTGCCGAAGAGCGCGAAGTTGGCGTCGCTGTCGGCCACCGTGAGCCCCTGTGCGCGGAGCCAGTCGACGGTGGCGTCCCGCTCGACGCGGAGCTCGTCGACCCTGCCGAGCAGCTCCGGTGCGTGCCGCAGCGCGGCCAGCGCCGTGGCCTGGGTGACGGCCGACAGGTGGTAGGGAAGTCGCACGACCCGGATCGCGTCGCAGATCTCAGGGGCAGCGGCGAGGTAGCCGACCCGCGCCCCGGCGAGGGCGAAGGCCTTGCTCATGGTGCGGGTGACGACGAGGTTGCGGTGCGTGTCCAGCAGCTCGAGGGCGCTGGGCACGCCCGCGCGTCGGAACTCGCCGTACGCCTCGTCCACGACGACCAGCCCGTCCCCGGCGGCCTCGCAGAGCATCGAGACCGCCTCGGGCGGCAGCGCGGTCCCGGTCGGGTTGTTGGGCGACGGGAGCAGGACGACGCTGGGGTGCCGCTCCTCGACGAGCGCGCGGGCGGCCTCGAGGTCCAGCGAGAAGTCCTCCTCGCGGCGCCCCGCCACCCACTCGGTCACGCTGTCGCGGGCGTACTCGGGATACATGGAGTACGTCGGCGCGAAGCTCAGCGCCACCCGGCCCGGACCGCCGAAGGCCTGCAGCAGCTGGAGCATGACCTCGTTGGACCCGTTGGCCGCCCAGACCCGGTCGGCGGTGATGCCGCTGCCGCCGGAGGCGTTGAGGTAGGCCGCCAGGGCCTCGCGCAGCTCGGTGAACTCGCGGTCCGGGTAGCGGTTGAGCGACGTCGCCGCCTGCCCCACCGCGGACGCGATGTCCGCGGCCGCCGCGAGCGAGGGACCGTAGGGGTTCTCGTTGACGTTGAGCTGGACCGGTACGTCGAGCTGCGGGGCGCCGTACGGCTCGATGCCGCGCAGCTCCTCACGCAGGGGCGGCCACGACCACTCCGGCGTGGACGCCGCGCTCACTGCTCGAACCGCACGGAGACCGCGGCGCCGTGACCGGGCAGGTCCTCCGCCTCGGCCAGCGTGACGACGTGACCGGCGACCTCGGCGAGCGCGTCGCGCGAGTAGTCGATGACGTGCATCGACTTGGTGAAGGCGCGGACGCTGAGGCCGCTGGAGTGACAGGCGCACCCGGCGGTCGGGAGCACGTGGTTGGACCCGGCGCAGTAGTCGCCCAGCGAGACCGGCGCCCAGGGACCGACGAAGACGGCACCGGCGTTGGTGATGCGGGCGGCGTGCGCCGAGGCCTCGCGGGTCTGGATCTCGAGGTGCTCGGCGGCGTAGGCGTTGACGACGTCGATGCCCTGGCCCACGTCGTCGACCATCACGATCGCGGACTGCGGACCGGTGAGCGCCTGCTGGATGCGACCGGTGTGGCGGGTCGCGAAGACCTGCTTCTCGAGCTCGGCGACCACGTCGTCGGCCAGCGTGTCGGAGTCGGTCACGAGCACGGAGGCCGCCAGCGGGTCGTGCTCGGCCTGGCTGATGAGGTCTGCGGCGACGTGCGCCGCGTCGGCCGAGTCGTCGGCCAGGATGGCGATCTCGGTGGGCCCGGCCTCGGAGTCGATGGCCACGCTGCCGCCGACGAGGCGCTTGGCGGCCACCACGTAGATGGAGCCCGGCCCGGTGATCAGGTTGACCGGGCGGCACGGCCCGGCGCCGTAGGCGAACATGGCGATGGCCTGCGCGCCGCCGACGGAGTAGACCTCGTGGACGCCGAGCAGCTCGCAGGCGGCCATGATGGTGGGCTCGGGCAGCCCCCCGGTGGTCTTCTGGGGCGGGCTGCTCAGCGCGATGCTGCGCACGCCGGCAACCTGCGCCGGGACCACGTTCATGACGACGCTGCTCACCAGCGGCGCGAGGCCGCCGGGGACGTAGAGCCCCACCCGGTCGATGGGCACCTTGCGGTGCGTCACGGTGGCGCCGTCCCCGAGGCTGGTCACCACGTCGTGCTCGAGCTCGGCCTCGCACGTGGCGCGCAGGCGGCGGATCGACTCCTCGAGCGCCTCGCGGACCGCCGGGTCGAGCTCCTCCAGAGCGCGGGTCATCGCCTCGCGGGGAACCGCGATGTCCTCGATCTCGATCCGGTCGAACTCCGCGGAGTACTCCAGGATCGCCTCGACGCCGCGGGCCTTGACCGCGTGCAGCACCGGGGCCACCAGGTGCGTGGCCGCCTCCACGTCGAACTCCGCGCGCGGCACGGCGGCGCGGTAGTCGACGGAGGCACGGTCGGCTCCCCTGAGGTCGATGCGGCGAATCATGGCGCCAAGTCTAGGGACCGCGCCGCGCCGCGGCCGAACCCGTGCCCGGGCTGGACAACGCTAGGGTCGGGGCGTGAGCACTCCCTTGGCGATGTTCCCCCTCAGCACGGTGGTGTTCCCCGGCGTCTCGGTGCCCCTCCACGTCTTCGAGGACCGCTACCGCGCGCTGGTCCAGCACCTGCTGAGCATCGACGATCCCGCCGAGCGTGTCTTCGGCAGCGTGGCCGTCCGCGAGGGCTACGAGGTCGGCGACCACGGGTCGCAGTCGTTGTACCGCGTCGGCGTCCGGCTCCAGCTCACCGAGGTGGAGGCCAACGACGACGGCACCTACGAGATCGAGGCCGTCGCCCGCGAGCGCATCGTGCTCCAGGGCCTCGACACCTCCGGTGAGTACGCCGTCGGGGACGTCACCGAGCACCCGGATGCCGAGGACCCCGTGCCCGAGGAGGTCCTGAGCCGGGCGCGTGCGACGTTCACGGCGTACCGGGCGGCCGTCAGCGAGCTGCAGGGGACGACGTTCTCCGGCTCGCTCCCGCGCGACCCCGGCTACCTGTCGTGGACCCTCGCCGCCCTGGCCCCGCTGCCGATGGCCGAGCGGCAGTCGCTGCTCGAGGCCGACTCGGCGCTCGAGCGGCTGGAGCTGGTGACCTCGCTGCTGCGCGAGGAGCTGCGGGCCATCAACGTCATCCCGTCGCTGCCGGCCACCGAGGTGGCCCGCACCGCCTGGTCCCCCAACTGAGCGCCCGAGCGGGCACGAGATGGCCAGGACCAGGACCGGCGGCGGCACGCCGGCGACCGTCGCGCTGGCCGCTGCGGGCGTCGAGTTCAGCCTGCACGCCTACGAGCACGACCCGCGCAGCGCGTCGTACGGTCTCGAGGCGGCCGAGGCGCTCGGCGTCGAGCCCGGCCGGGTCCTGAAGACGCTGATGGCCTCGCTCGACGGCGCCCTCGCCGTCGGCGTGGTGCCGGTCGACGGCCGGCTGGACCTCAAGGCGCTCGCGCGGGCCCTGGGCGGCAGCAAGGCCGTCATGGCCGACGTCGCCGCGGCCGAACGCGCGACCGGGTACGTCGCCGGCGGCATCTCGCCGGTCGGCCAGAGGCGGGCGCACCCGACCGTCCTCGACGCGTCGGCCCTCGCCTGGCCGACGGTCTTCGTCTCAGGCGGCAGGCGTGGGCTCGACGTGGAGCTGTCACCGGCCGACCTGGTCGCGGTCACCTCGGCGACCACGGCCCCGATCGGCCGGTGAGCGGGCTCAGTCGGTCGTGAGCTTGACGACCGAGTGGGAGACGCCGTCCTCGACCCAGCCGGTGACGCCGAAGGCCGAGAGCGGCTCGATGTTCTCCGCGATCCTCGGGTCCTCCTCGCCGGCCAGGCGCGCCAGCCAGTTGTCGTCGGCGTCGAAGTCGACGAAGAGCAGGGCGGACGCCTCGTCCGCGTCGGCGACGACCTCGTCGAAGGCCTCGGAGTCACCCAGCGAGCCGCCACCGGCGAGGGTGGATCGGTAGTCGGCGTTGGGGCTGATCGTCACCCGGTCGCCGTCGACCTCGGTCTCGAGCATGTCGCCGTCGGGCCCCATCTGCGCCTTGACCTTGTCGAGCGCGGCCTGGATGGCCTCGGGGTCGCCCTGGATGGTGACGCCGACCGGCAGCTCGCCGGGTCCGCCGTTGAAGAAGGACTCGAGGTCGAAGCCCGCGCCCATGGAGACGGCGACACCGTCACCGGCGAGGGCCTCGGCGTCCGCCGGCAGGTCGAGCCCGGACGCCTGGGACATCTCGGCCATCATCTCCTCGGCCGTCATGTCGGTGCCGCCCAGCGTGGCGGCGTTGTCGATCATCGTGGTGAACCAGCCGTCGGTGAACCCGACCCCGAAGGCCGCGACCGTGTCGTCGGGAAGGCCGGCGACCAGGTCGGAGGCACTCTGGTCGAGCCCGGACAGGGCCACCATCGACTGGCCCGGGTCGCCGGCCATCTCGAGCTCGAGGGCGCCGTCGTCGAAGCGGACGGTGACCGCGGCACCCTGGAAGTCGGCGAGCGACTGCTCCATCTCCGGCGTGAGGGGGTCGTCGCCCTGCGAGTCCTCCATGGGCTGGAGGGTCTCCGGGTCGAGGGCCGCGACGTCCGGTACGCCGAACATCGACGACTGGGCGCTCATGAGGTCCCCGAGGTACTTCCCGGCGGCCGGCGCGACGTACACGCTCATGATGCCGGGGTCGCCGGCCTCCTCGGTCCAGCGCTGGAAGTCGCCGTCATCGGCCAGGCTGCCCTCGCCGGCGTCGGCGGCCACCCGGTCGGTGATCTCCACCGTCTCGCCGATCACGGCCCAGTCGCCCTCGACGGTCCAGCCGGCCGTGGCCGAGTCGACCTCGTCGCCACCGCAGGTCTCCTGGAGGGTGGCGAGGCCGTCCTCGGCCCTGCCCGCGTCGGTGACCTGCACGACGAGGACGGGCGACGGCGCCTCGGCGCCGGTGTCGACCGCCGCGACCGCGGCCCGGCTGCCGAGCCAGGGCTCGACGTCGGCGGCGTAGTCGAGGCCCTCGCACTCACCGGACGCGGTCAGCTCGGTGAAGAGCCGCTCACGCAGGTCGTCGTCGGTCTCGAGGTCCAGGTGGTCGGCGAGCGCGGGGAACTTGCGCAGGGTGCGGATGGCCTCGATCTTCTGGCTGCCGCTGGGGTCGAGGTCGACGCTGACGTAGCCGATCGTCCCGGCCGGCAGGGCCTGCGCCGGCTGCGACCCGGTGCTGAGGAAGCTCGACGCTGCCCACGCCACGCCGCCCCCGACCGCCAGGACGCCCACCAGTCCCCCGAGCACGACCAGCCGCTTGCGCCGGTCGGCGGACTGCTCGGACGAGCGGCCGGCGACGGGGCTGCCCGACGACGACTCGAGGTACTCGGGGCCCGAGGGACCCTGCGGCGTGGTGGACATGCGGAACCCCCGTGAACGGCGTGATGAGACGGCCGTAGCCTACCCACCGGAGCGGGGCTCAACCCCGCGAACGCGGCGACCGCGCGTGGTGAACCAGACCAGCGCGAGACCCACGGCGGTCCCCATCGGGAACGCGGTGAAGGCGCTCGACGTGAGGGAGTACGACGCCGCATCGGGGTCGCTCGTGACGACGCGCAGGTCGCTGGGCAGCCGGGTCAGGTCGTCCTTCGCAGCGGCCAGCGGCCGCGGGTCGGGCGGGCCGAGTGTGTGTCCCACGGTGAACATCAGCCAGCCGGCCAGGACCGAGCCCACGACGGCGGCGACCAGGGTCGTCACCTCCCCGGACACCAGCACCCAGCCGAGGATCAGCGCGGTGAGCAGGCCGGCCGCCAGCGCGATCACGACGTACCAGCCGGTGCCGGAGAAGGCGTAGTCGGGACCGGCGGGCTCGAAGAGCCACTCGCCGCGGTAGACGATGCCCAGCGGAGGGGTCCACACCCACTCCCACACGACCCCGGCGATGGCCCCCACCACCGCGAAGGTCGCCAGCACGACCGCGACCCGGCTGACCGCGGCCCTCAGCCCGCCAGGCATCCGGGACCCAGGAGCTGCTTGAGGTCGGCGAAGAGCGCCGGGCTCGGCGTCACCCGGTGGTGGTCACCCACCTTGAGCACGATCGTCCGGTCTCGCATCCGCACGTGCAGGATCACCTCGGTGACGCCCGGGTGGGTGGCCAGGACGTCCTTGAGGCTGTCGACCGTGCCGGGGTTGACCCGGGTGTGCGGCAGGTTGACCGCCACCGGGCCGCTGGGGCCGTCGGAGATGTCGGGGACCGAGACCTCCTGGGCGCGCAGCTCGGGCTGGTCCTTGTCGCGGGAGAGCTGCCCCTTGACCCGCAGGATCGCGTCCTCGACCAGGTGGTTGGWCGCGAGCTGGTAGGCGCTCGGGAAGAGCAGCACCTCGATCGCCCCGTCGAGGTCCTCCAGGGTGATCGTCGCCCAGGCGTCGCCCTTCTTGGTGATCTTGCGCTGGACGCTGGTCACCAGGCCGCTGATCGTCAGGGTGCTGCCGTGGGCGCGGTCCTCGTCCAGCATCAGCTGACCGATGGTGCAGTCGGTGCCGTTGGAGAGGACGTGCTCGAGGCCCAGCAGCGGGTGGTCGGAGACGTAGAGGCCGAGCATCTCGCGCTCGTGGCCCAGCAGCGTCATCTTGTCCCAGTCGTCGATGTCGGGGATCGGGATGCTGGTGCCGAAGCCGCCGTCCGCCTCGTCGAGACCCCCGAAGAGCGAGTCCTGGCCGATGGCCTCGTTCTTCTTGATGTCGATGTACTGGTCGACGGCGGTCTCGTGGATGGTCACCAGCGCGCGGCGCTTGTGCTTCATCTCGTCGAAGGCGCCGGCCTTGATGAGCGACTCCACCACGCGCTTGTTGCACACGTGGRCCGGGACCTTCTCCATGAAGTCGTTGAAGTCGGCGTACCGCCCCTTCTCCTCCCGGCCGCCGACGATGCCGTCGACGACGTTGGCGCCGACGTTGCGGATGGCGGTGAGGCCGAAACGGACGTCGTGACCGACCGGGGTGAAGTTGGCGTGCGACTCGTTGACGTCCGGCGGGAGCACCTGGATCTTCATCCGTCGGCACTCGTTGAGGTAGATCGCGGACTTGTCCTTGTCGTCCTTGGTGCTGGTCAGCAGGGCCGCCATGTACTCGGCCGGGTAGTTGGCCTTGAGGTAGGCGGTCCAGTAGGAGACGAGCCCGTACGCCGCGGAGTGGGCCTTGTTGAAGGCGTAGTCGGAGAAGGGCAGCAGGATGTCCCAGAGGGTCTGCACGGCCTTCATGGAGTAGCCGCGCTCGACCATGCCCGCGGAGAAGATCTCGAACTGCTTGTCGAGCTCCTCCTTCTTCTTCTTGCCCATGGCGCGGCGGAGCAGGTCGGCCTGGCCGAGCGTGTAGCCGGCGAGCTTCTGCGCGATCGCCATGACCTGCTCCTGGTAGACGATCAGGCCGTAGGTCTCGCCGAGGATGTCCTCCAGCGCCTCGGCGAGCTCCGGGTGGATCGCCTCCACGGGCTCGCGACCGGTCTTGCGGCGCGCGTACTTGTTGTGGGAGTCGGCACCCATCGGTCCGGGGCGGTAGAGCGCGCCCACCGCCGAGATGTCCTCGAACTTGTCGGGCCGCATCGAGCGCAGCAGGGCCCGCATCGGGCCACCGTCGAGCTGGAAGACGCCGAGGRTGTCCCCGCGCTGGAGCAGGCTGTAGGTCGCCGGGTCGTCGAGGGTGAGGTCCTCGAGGACGACCGTCTCGTCGCGGTTGACCTTGATGTTCTTCACCGCGTCGTCGAGGACGGTGAGGTTGCGCAGCCCCAGGAAGTCCATCTTGATGAGGCCGAGGGCCTCGCACGTGGGGTAGTCGAGCTGGGTGATCATCGCGCCGTCGGCGGGCCGCTTGAGCAGCGGGATGACGTCGATGAGCGGCTCGCTGGACATGATCACGCCGGCCGCGTGCACGCCCCACTGGCGCTTGAGCCCCTCGATGCCGATGGCGGTGTCGACCACGCGCTTGACGTCGTTGTCGTTCTCGTAGAGGCCGCGGAACTCGCCGCCCTCGCCGTAGCGCTTGTGGTTGGCGTCGAAGATGTCCTTGAGCGGGACGTCCTTGCCCATCACCGCAGCCGGCATCGCCTTGGTGATGCGGTCGCCCATGGCGAAGGGGTAGCCCAGGATGCGGCTCGAGTCCTTGACGGCCTGCTTGGCCTTGATGGTGCCGTAGGTGACGATGTAGGAGACCCGGTCGTCGCCGTACTTGTCGGTGACGTAGCGGATGACCTCACCGCGTCGACGCTCGTCGAAGTCGATGTCGAAGTCGGGCATCGAGACGCGGTCGGGGTTGAGGAAGCGCTCGAAGATCAGGCCGTGCTCGAGCGGGTCGAGGTCGGTGATCCGCATGGCGTAGGCGACCATCGAGCCCGCACCGGAGCCGCGGCCGGGGCCGACGCGGATGCCGTTGTCCTTGGCCCAGTTGATGAAGTCCGCGACGACGAGGAAGTAGCCGGGGAAGCCCATCTGGGTGATGACGCCGAGCTCGAACTCGGCCTGCTTGCGCACGTCGTCGGGCACGCCGGCCGGGTAGCGCACGGCGAGTCCGCGCTCCACCTCCTTGACCAGCCAGGAGTCCTCGTTCTCCCCGGGCGGGCAGGGGAAGCGCGGCATGTAGGTGCCGTTGCCCTCGGTGAAGGTGACGTCGCAGCGCTCGGCGATCCACAGCGTGTTGTCGCAGGCCTCGCGCAGGTCGTACTTGTCGACCCACAGCGAGCGCATCTCGGCCGGCGACTTGAGGTAGTAGCCGTCACCGTTGAAGGCGAACCGCTGGCCCGGGCCGTCGCCGGCCGGGATGTCCATCGTCGAGCCGGAGTTGATGCAGAGCAGGTGCTCCTGGCTCTTGGCGTCGTGCTGGTGGACGTAGTGGGAGTCGTTGGTCGCCAGCAGCGGGATCCGCAGGTCCTTGGCGAGGCGCAGCAGGCCGTCGCGGACCCGGCGCTCGATGTCGAGCCCGTGGTCCATCAGCTCGAGGAAGTAGTTGTCGCGGCCCAGGATCTCCTGGTAGTCCGCGGCGGTCTGGCGGGCGGCGTCGTAGTTGTTGTGGCGCAGGTGGACCTGGACCTCGCCCGACGGGCAGCCGGTGGTGCCGATGATCCCGGCGCTGTGCTGGGACAGCAGCTCGCGGTCGGCCCGCGGGTGCTGGAAGAAGCCGTCGCGCCACGCCCCGGTGGAGAGGCGGAACAGGTTGTGCATGCCCTCGGTCGACTCCGAGAGCAGGGTCATGTGCGTGTAGGCGCCGCGGCTGGAGACGTCGTCCGGCCCACCCTTGTAGAAGTTGACGCGCTTGCGCTCGAAGCGGCTGATGTTGGGCGTGAAGTAGGCCTCCATGCCGATGATCGGCTTGACCCCGGCGGCGGTGGCCTTCTTGTAGAACTCGTAGGCGCCGAACACGTTGCCGTGGTCGGTCATCGCGACGGCCGGCATCCCCAGCTCGGCCGTGTGGTTGGCCAGGTCGCCGAGGCGCGCCGCGCCGTCGAGCATCGAGTACTCGGTGTGGACGTGCAGGTGCACGAAGTTGTCGTTGGAGCCGGCCGACATCGGGGTCTTCCACACCTTCTTCGGGTCGCTTCGGGGGGTCGCGGGAACGGTCGCGACTGACGGTCCAGCAAGCCTCGCTGGAGGGACGCGGGATCATCGCGGAGGGGAAGAGCGATCAGCCTACGTCAGTGTGACAGGGGGTTCCGACATCGCTTCCGGCGTGCCGTCCGGACCCCGGGGTCACCGCGGTACGCCGCCCGTCGGACGCCACTCCAGGGCGTGCCCGTGACCGTGCGCGGCGGCCACCGGCACCCCGTCGAGGGCCAGCACGAAGCGACCCGGCCCGACCTCGACGTCGCCGGTCACCCGGGGCAGGACGTGGGGCGCCTCGTTGCTGATCCAGTGGCAGGCGCCCGCGGCCACGAGGGCGGTCATCGTCTCGTGGAAGCGGTCCCGGGCGTCGTCCTCGAGGTAGGCGATGACCGCGCTGTGGAGGACCACCGGGGTCCCGTGCCGCCCGGCCTCGTCGAGCACGGCCGGGAGCCGGTCCAGCAGGTCGCCGCGGACGACGTACGGCGGCTCGCGACGCGCCACCTCGACGGCCGCGCGCAGCCGGCGGCGGCGCTCGTCCTGCTCGGGCCAGACGAGGGTGGTCAGCCACGCCATGGCGTCCTCGTCGGCGACGTCGAGGGGGTTGAGGTCGACCCCGCCGCGCCAGGCGACCTCCGGGTGCCGGTCGGGCACGGGCACCGGGCCGGTGGCCGTCGCCGTGAGCGTGGGTCCCCCGCTGCCCGTGAGCCTCCCGGCGCCCGGCCAGTCGTAGTCGTAGCGGTCGGGGAACAGGCACAGGCCGGCGCTGGCCCCGACCTCGACGAGCGCCAGCGGCCCGTCGAGCATGCCGAGGACCGGGGTGAGGGTCGCCAGGCGGCCGACCTCGTTGGTCTGGGTGGCGCGGGTCCGGATCGTCGCCTTGACGGCCTCCTCGCGCTCGAGCAGGACGGCCCGGAACGCGGCGTACTCCCCCGGCGCCGGAGCCCCGTGCCAGCGCGCGGCGGCGAAGACGAGGTTGGGCTGCTGCTTGGGCCGCGGCAGGTCGGCGAGCCAGGCGTGCACCTCGGCGTCCTCGGCCACCCCGAGCGCCCACGCCTCGAACGTCGGGCTGTCGCCACGCGCGAACGTTGCGAAGTCGCGGTAGCGGTCGGCGATCTCCCCGCGCATCAGCATGGCCGCCACGCTAGCCCCGCTCGGTCAATGCCCGGACGCGGCGGGTCCCCGCCCGGCGTTGCGCATCCGGATGGCGGAGAAGTCCCAGCCATCGGCCACGACCCGGTCGAGGTGGGCCTCCAAGCGGGGCAGGACGCGGAGCTCGATGCCGTGCTGCTCGTGCAGCCCGATGAGGTCGGCGACCCTCACGGGCGGGCCCAGCGCGGTCACCGGCGTGACGGCGACGAACGCGTGCGGCCGCTCCCCGAAGGGCTCGAAGGCAGTCGCCGCGAACCGGTAGGCGCAGTGCCGGACCTCGGCCATCGCCGGGAGCCACGCCTCCTCGACGGCGGGGCAGCGGCCCCTGGGGTCCACCGGGTGGACCCTTCGGGCCGCCATCAGCGTCGGTCCCACAGCTCCTCGAGAAGCCTGCGGGCGACGTCGTACCCCTGCGGCCACTCGGAGGAGCGCGGCCCGGCGACGTCGAGCACGCAGGGCGCGGGGAGCGCGTCGAGCCAGGCCGCGACGCGCTCGGCCGGGCCGGTGGTGACCAGGCATGGTCGGCCGAGCCGTGTGGCCTCGTCCACCGTGAGCAGGGTGCCACCGGCGACGAGGTGGGCGGGGGCGACCACGAGGACCGCTGTGCTGTCCCGGACGTTGAGCCGGGTGCGCTCGGCCGGGTCGGGCGTCGGGGACTCGCGCAGGCCGGGGTAGGCCGCCAGCAGGCCCGGAGGGGCTGGCTCGTCCTCGGCGACGCCGCCCGCCGGGCACCACCCGGCGTACGGCAGGCCGAGGGCGATCGCGACGTCCAGCGCGGCTCGGTCGACCCCCGACTGACCGCCGGAGACGACGACGAGGGCGCTCGCCGTTTCGGGGCCAACCATCACGACGGCCCGTCGATCCGCGCCGCCAGCACTGCCACCGCCTCCGGCACCTCCAGGCCCCCGATGCCGATCGTCGTGACTCCCGGCCGGGTGGAGGAGCCCTCGCGCAGGCGTCGCGCCCACTCCAGGACCGCGGCGTCGCCACCGTCCGCGACGATCACGCGGTTGCTGGCCGCGGTGGTCGGTGCGGCGGCATCTGTAGCAGCACGACGGAACGGCCCTCGGCGAGGTGGGCGGAGATCATGGCCAGCGCCAGCGGTCGCACCACGCCGCCGGTCCCCACGAAGTCGTCCTCCCAGCCACCGACGAGGCTCCGCAGGAGGTCGATGTCGCAGTTGAGCCAGCCCGGCCGGGACGACACCAGCGCGCGGGCCAGCGTGGACTTGCCGACACCCGGGGCGCCGTTCAGGTGGATCAGCCGGCCGGTCACGACCCGTGACGGGCGGCGTCGAGCGACTCCGAGATGACCGCGTGCATGATGCGGGCCACCCGCGCCTCCCCCAGCTCCGGGGCGAGCTCGGCGACCCGGGCGACGACGTCGCGCTCGCGGGCGTCGTCGCGCGCGGGGTCGGCGACCTCCGAGACGTCCCGCTTGTGCTCCTGCACCACCCGGGTGAGCGCGACCCGGCGGGCCAGGGCGTCGCCGAGCAGCAGGTCGACCTCGTCGATCATCGCGCGGAAGAACCGCAACGGGTCGGCGCCCGGCCACGCCATCCTCACGTCGGGGAGGTGCTCCTCGTTGGCCGAGCCGTCGGTGCGCTCCAGCTCGACGAGGCCGTGACGGGCGTAGAAGGCCCGCGCGGGCACGTTGGACTCGAAGACCCAGAGCCCGAAGCCGTCCGGGCGCTGTGCCTTCGCGAGGTCGAGCAGCACCGAGCCGACGCCGGAGCGTTGGGCGTCGGGGGCGACGTACAGCCCGTCGAGCCAGGTGCGGGTCAGCGCCGCGAAGCCGACGAGCGCGCCGTCGGCCTCGGCGAGCCACACCTCGCGGGCGGTGAGGTCCCACGACCCGACCCAGCGGCGTACGTCGTCGTCGGGATGCACGCCGGCAGGCATGTGCGGCGCGGCCGCACGACGGGCCGCGAGGTGGACCTCGGCGACGGCGGGCAGGTCCTCCGGCCCGGCCGGGCGGAGCGACACCTCAGTGGGCATCACGGATGACCTCGAGCGCGTGGGCCAGGTCGTCGGGGTACGTCGACTCGTACTCGACGTACGCGCCCGTGTCCGGGTGCTCGAAGCCCAGCTTGACGGCGTGCAGCCACYGCCGCTCGAGCCCCACCCGCTTGGCGAGCGACGGGTCGGCCCCGTAGGTGATGTCGCCGACGCACGGGTGCTTGAGGGCGGACATGTGGACGCGGATCTGGTGGGTGCGACCGGTCTCGAGGTGCACCTCGAGCAGCGAGGCGAAGCGGTGCGCCTCCAGCGTCTCGTAGTGCGTCACCGAGGCGCGGCCGTCAGCCATCACCGCGAACTTGTAGTCGTGCTTGGGGTGACGCCCGATCGGCGCGTCGACCGTGCCCTGCCACGGGTCCGGGTGCCCCTGCACGAGCGCGTGGTACGTCTTGTCGACCGTGCGGTGGCGGAAGGCGTTCTTGAGCACCGAGTAGGCGTGCTCGGACTTGGTGATCACCATGACGCCGGACGTGCCGACGTCGAGGCGCTGGACGATCCCCTGCCGCTCGCTGGCGCCACTCGTGGAGATGCGGAACCCCGCTCCGGCCAGGTGCCCGACGACGGTCGGGCCCGACCAGCCCGGCGAGGGGTGCACGGCGACGCCGACCGGCTTGTCGATCACGACGATCGACTCGTCGTCGTGGATGATCTTGATGCCCTCGACGAGCTCGTGGACCAC
>NZ_JBFUMD010000032.1:0-15144 GCF_054049555.1 Nocardioides sp. P5_C9_2 | reverse complement strand
GTGCAGGCCTGGGCCGAGAGCGACCGGGCCGACCACCTCGAGCGCGGCCTCGACCAGGACGCCGTGCTGGCCGAGGTCGACGCCGCCCGCGACGAGCTGGACACCGCCTGGCGTCCCCTCGCCCACCGCTTCGCCGAGCTAGCGGGGGCGCGCCGATGACCACCGCGGGACAGCTGGTCCGCCTCGGCTTCCAGGACGGTCAGGGCTCGCTGGCCGGGATCGCCCGGCTGGGTGACGCCGGGGTCGCGCTCACCGCGCACCTGGCGGCCTCGGCCGATCCCGACGCCGCCCTGGCCGGGCTGCTGCGGCTGGCCGACGAGGTCGGGGCCCACGAGGCAGAGGACCGCGAGGCGATGCTGGCCGAGGTCGCCGACGACGAGGGCACCGCGATGCGGCTCTGCTCGGTGCTGGGGGCCAGTGCGGCCCTGGCCACTCACCTCGCGCGCCACCCCGAGCACTGGCGGGAGCTCACGGACCCGACCCTGGGCACCACGCGGGCCGCGGCCTACGCGGTGCGCGAGTCGTTGCTGCGCGCCGTCGGGGCCGACCCGCACGACACCGCACCGGTGGCCGGGATGCCGGACGCGGAGGCGGTGGACGCGCTGCGCGTCGAGTACCGCCGGATCCTGCTCCGCCTGGCCGCACGCGACCTCGCCCACCACGTCGGCGTCGACGATGCGGCCGCCGAGATCGCCGACCTCGCCGCCGGCACCCTGGAGGCCGCGCTCGCGGTGGCCCGGGCCCGGGTGGGGGAGAGCGCCGCGACGGCCCGCCTCGCGGTGGTCGCGATGGGCAAGTGCGGTGGCCACGAGCTCAACTACGTCTCCGACGTGGACGTCGTCTACGTCTTCGAGCCCGCCGAGGGGGCGGATGAGTCGCAGGCCCTGCGGGCCGCCACCCAGCTCGCCTCACACCTGATGCGGATCTGCTCCGACCACACCGCCGAGGGCACGATCTGGCCCGTCGACGCCAACCTGCGCCCGGAGGGCGCCGCGGGGCCGCTGGTCCGTACCCTCGCCAGCCACCGCGGCTACTACGAGAAGTGGGCGAAGACCTGGGAGTTCCAGGCCCTCCTCAAGGCCCGCCCCGTCGCCGGCGACCTGGCGCTGGGCCAGGAGTACGTCGAGATGATCGCGCCGATGGTCTGGTCGGCCGCCGAGCGCCAGGGCTTCGTCGCCGACGTGCAGGCCATGCGCCGCCGGGTCGTCGACCACATCCCCGCCCACGAGGCCGAGCGGCAGCTCAAGCTGGGCTCGGGTGGCCTGCGCGACGTCGAGTTCGCCGTCCAGCTGCTCCAGCTCGTGCACGGCCGGGCCGACCCGAGCCTGCGCTCGGGGGCCACCCTGAGCGCGCTGGACCAGCTGACCCGCGGGGGGTACGTCGGCCGCGAGGACGGTGAGGCGCTCCACGAGGCCTACTGCTTCCTGCGCACCCTCGAGCACCGCATCCAGCTCCACCAGCTGCGGCGGACCCACGTCGTGCCCGACGACGAGGGGGCGCTGCGCCGGCTGGGCCGCTCCCTCGGTCTCTACTCCGAGCCGGTCGTCCAGCTCGACAAGCAGTGGCGCTACCACCGCCGCGAGGTGCGCCGCCTGCACGAGAAGCTCTTCTACCGCCCGCTGCTCGCCGCGGTCGCCAAGCTTCCCGGCCAGGACGCCCGGCTGTCCCTGGACGCCGCGCAGGAGCGGCTGTCCGCGCTGGGCTACCTGGACCCGCGTGCCGCGCTGCGGCACCTCGAGGCGCTCACGAGCGGGGTCTCGCGCACCTCGGACATCCAGCGGACCCTGCTGCCGGTGATGCTCGAGTGGTTCGCCGACGCTCCTGACCCCGACGCGGGCCTGTTCGGCTTCCGTCGGATCAGCGACAGCCTCGGCACCTCGCCGTGGTACCTCAAGATGCTGCGCGACGAGGGCCAGGTCGCCCAGCGGCTGGCCGTCGTGCTGGGGACGTCCCGCTACGCCACCGACCTCCTCGAGCGCGAGCCGCAGGGCGTCCGGATGCTGGGGGAGTCCCTCGCCCCGCTGTCCGCCGAGGCGCTCACCGCCGAGATGCTGGCGCTCGCCGGCCGCCACGAGCAGCCGGAGACGGCGGTGCGGGCGGTGCGTGCCGTCCGCCGCCGTGAGCTGTTCCGGATCGCCTGCGGCGAGCTGTTCGAGGAGATCGACGTCGCCGACGTCGGCAAGGGCCTGTCACGGCTCACCGACGCGACGCTCGAGGCGACGCTGCGCGTGGCGATGGAGTCGGTGCGCGTGCAGCGGTCCCTCGCCGCGCAGCCGACCAGGATGGCGGTCGTCGCGATGGGTCGCTACGGCGGCTTCGAGCTGTCCTACGGCAGCGACGCCGACGTCATGTTCGTGCACGACCCGGTTCCCGGCACCGAGCCGCAGGTCGCGGCGTCGTACGCCCAGGCGGTGGTGGGTGAGCTGCGGCGACTGCTCTCGATGCCCGCCACCGACCCGCCGCTCGAGGTCGACGCCGACCTGCGGCCCGAGGGCAGGCAGGGGCCGCTGGTGCGGACCCTCGAGTCGTACGCCGCGTACTACGCCAAGTGGTCGCACGTGTGGGAGTTCCAGGCACTGCTGCGTGCCGACGCGGTCGTGGGGGACGAGGGCCTGCGCGCCCGCTTCACCGCGCTGATCGACCCGCTCCGCTTCCCCGAGGACGGGATCAGCGCGGACGACATCGTGGAGGTGCGCCGCATCAAGGCCCGGGTGGACGACGAGCGGCTGCCGCGTGGGGCCGACCCGCACACCCACCTCAAGCTGGGCCGCGGCGGGCTCGCCGACGTCGAGTGGACCGTCCAGCTGCTCCAGATGCGTCACGCCGGACGGGTGGCGGGACTGCGGACGCCGCAGACGCTCGAGGCGCTCTCGGCGGCGGTGGAGGCCGACCTCGTCGACGCCGGGGACGCCGACACGCTGGCGGCATCGTGGCGGCTGGTGAGCCGCGTCCGCAACGCGGTGACCCTGGTGCGCGGCAAGCCGGCCGAGCAGCTCCCGCGGGACGCGCGCGAGAAGGCGGCGGTCGCGGCCGTGCTCGGCTACGCACCGGGGGAGTCGGACCGCATGCTCAACGACTACCTGCGCACCACCCGGCGGGCGCACGCGGTCGTCGAGAAGGTCTTCTGGGAGTGAGCGGCGCGTCCGACCTGAAATGAAGAACATCACTTCACTCGCAAATATGTGAAGTGATAACCTTCTTTTCAGCGAGGTGAAGCCATGACAGCGACGACGCTCATCGGGGACCTGATCGGGTCGCGCGGCAGCACCGACCGCCGTGCCCTGCACCGGACCTTCGCAGCCGTGCTCGACCGGGTCAACGCCGAGCTGGGTCCGCCCACCCCGGTGCGCATGCAGGTCGGCGACGAGTACCAGGGCGTCTTCGCCTCCCTCGGCGACGCCCTGCACGCCTCGTTGACGGTGCGGCTGGCGCTGCTGCCCGACGCGGACGTGCGCCACGGGATCGGCCGCGGCCGCATCGAGGTCCTCAGCGAGGAGCCGCGCGTGGAGGACGGTCCGGGGTGGTGGGCGGCCCGGGCCGCGATCGGTCGCGTCGAGGGGGCCGAGCGTCGCCCGGGGGTGCGGTCGCTGCGCACGGCGTACGTCGCAAGCCCGGACAGCGCCGGCGTCGACCCGGCCGCGAGCAGCGAGGAGGCGGCCGTCAACGCCGCCCTCGTGCTGCGCGACCACCTGGTCAGCAGCCTGTCGGGGCGCTCGGTGTCGGTGCTGCGTGGTCTGCTGGACGGAGAGTCGCAGCGCGACCTCGCCGACCGGCTCGGGATCAGTCCCTCGGCCGTCTCCCAGCGGGTGCGCGCCGACGGCCTCGCGGCGATCCTCGCCGCCCACGACCTGACGAGGGGGATGCCATGAGGGGGATGCCATGAGGAAGGTGCCATGAGCTGGATCGCGGTGCTGCTGATCGGCTGCGCGGTCGCCGACCTCGCCCACTCCGTGCGTCCGGTCCGGATCGTCCCCGAGGCCTGCGGCGCGATCCTCGCCGTCCTCGTCGGCCTGCTGGCCGGCCTCACCGAGCCCCTCGACGTGCTCGCGCTGCTGGTGATCGCCGGCCTCGTCGTGGCTTGGGGCCAGACCGTGACCCACGGCTTCGCGCACCGGATCCCGGTGTGGGTGCCGCTGCTCGTCCTCGGCGGCGGACTGGGGCTGGCCGTCCTGGTCTCCGGTGCGGCGAGCCCGGCGGGCGGGCCGTGGGCGTCGTGGCTGGAGGGCAGCGGGCTGCCCGGCCTCGCCGACCTGGACCCCGACCGAGCCCTGCTGCTGCTCGGTGCGTTCCTGGTGCAGCTGAGCACCGGCAACGTGATCGTGCGGCTGGTGCTCGCCGCGACCGGGACGGCCGACCCCGACGAGCACGGCTCGATCGAGGCCGACCCGTCCGCGGTGCGGCTCAAGGGCGGCCGCCTGCTGGGCCCCATGGAGCGGGTCTTCATCCTGGCCCTGGCGCTCGCCGGTCAGATCACCGCCGCGTCCATCGTGGTCGCGGCCAAGGGGCTGCTGCGCTTCCCCGAGCTGTCCTCGCGCGGCGAGCAGGAGCGCATCCACCAGCTGACGGAGTACTTCCTGGTCGGCAGCTTCATCAGCTGGCTGGTCGCGCTGGGCTGCCTGGCGCTGCTCAGCGGCGCGTGACCTGCACGACCGTCGGGCGCGGCCCGGCGAACTGACCCCGGCGCGGGGTGCCGCCGGCGCCCACGAAGTCGGGGAAGTACGACTGCTGGGCCGCCCACGAGCCGTCCTCGCCGGGGTGCTGCACGGCCACGAAGACCGAGCCGTCCCGGTCGTGGATCACAGGTCCGCAGGTCTCGGCACCGGTGGGCACCGCGAGGAACTGCTGGACCCGGCCGCGCTCGGCACCCGCGACCGGCACCTTGAAGAGGCCGTCGGACTTCTTGATCGCGCTCGGCTGGCCGTCGGTGGAGATCCACAGGTTGCCGACCGAGTCGAAGGCGACGTTGTCGGGGCAGGAGATCGGCGACACCGGTCCGGTGTACCCGCCGAAGTAGGTGCCCGCGGAGGCCTCGTCGCCGCAGATGAGGAAGAGGTTCCAGGCGAAGGTCGCGGCCGTGTGGTCGCCGCCGGTCGGCATCATCTCGACGACGTGGCCGTCCTTGTTGGCGTTGCGCGGGTTGGGCTCGGTGGGGCCCTCCTTGCCGACCTTGCCGCGGTCGGTGTTGTTGGTGCACGCGACGTAGATGAACCCGTTGACGTAGCTGGGCTGCACGTCCTCGGGGCGGTCCATCTTGGTCGGCTGGACCTTGTCGGCGGCGAGGCGCGTGAAGACGAGCACCTGCTCGGTGGTCATGCCGGGCACGACCGACTCGCCGTCGACGGTCAGCGGCAGCCACTCGCCGGTGCCGTCGCTGACGCCGTCGGCGAGACCGTCGCCGGTGAAGCGCGCCACCGACAGGTCGCCGGCCGAGAGCAGGGTCTTGTTGTGCGCGCGGTCCCGCTTGGACCCCCCGGCGCGGTAGGTGTCGCGGGAGACGAAGCGGTAGACGTAGTCGAAGCGCTCGTCGTCGCCCATGTAGGCCACGACCTTGCCGTCGCGGTTGACGATGACGTTGGCGCCCTCGTGCTTGAAACGGCCCATCGCGGTGTGCTTGACGGGGGTGGAGCGCGGGTCCTCGGGGTCGACCTCGACCACCCACCCGAAGCGGTTCGGCTCGTGCGGGTTCTTCGTCGCGTCCCAGCGGTCGTCGTACAGGCGCCACTGGCGCGAGTCCTGCTTCCCGAGGCCGTAGCGACTCTGCTCGGCGGTCGGGGCCTGGGCGTCGGTGTCGAGGAAGAAGTACTGGTTGAAGTTCTCCTCGCCGGACAGCACCGTGCCCCACGGCGTCGTGCCGCCGGAGCAGTTGTTCATGGTGCCGCGCACCCGGGTGCCGGTGGGGTCCTCGGCGGTTCGCAGCAGCGGGGAACCGGCCGCCGGGCCGTCAACGGCGAAGACGGTGTCGAGGGTGATCCGGCGGTTGAGGCGACCCGTGCGCTCGTACGTCCACGGCTCACCGGCGTGCTTGCGGCGCAGCTCGACGACGGACATCCCGTGGGCGGCCCACGCGGTGCGCGCGACCTCCTCGGCCGGCATCGTCGGTGGGAACATGATGCCTTCGTTGGTGTACTCGTGGTTGGCCACGAGGAGCGCGCGGGTGCCCTTGCGGTCGGTCACGATGATGTCGAGGTAGTCGCAGTTGTAGCCGAACTGCTGGGCCTGCGCCTCGTGGCCCTGCGCGTCCTGGTCGAACGCGGGCGCGCCGGGGGTGATCGGGTCGCCCCACCGGATGATCGGGTCCCAGCGGAAGCCGCTCGGCACGGTGACGTCGTCGACGGTGGTCGCGACGGGGCCGATGGCGTCGAACGCGAGACCGGTACGGGCGGGACCACGGCCGGCGCCTGTGCCGGTGCCCGGGGTGGCGAGGGCGCGACCTGTCGACTGCGGCGCGAAGGCGACGGTGGCGGCGCCGAGGGCGGCTGCGCCCAGGACGGTACGACGCGACAGCGCCGTGGCGGCGACGTCGCGGAAGTAGCCGGTCTCGGTGGTGTTGGGCACCTCCCTGAAGCAGGCGTCGCCGCACCGCAGGTGACAGGTGACGGCGCTGCGGTTGGCGTGCGTGTGGCCGGCCATGGGCAGCAGGCGGCCGGGGGACTGGGGGGTGAGGGTCATCGATCGCTCCTGGTGGGTCGGGCACGGCAGGTGCAGGCGGGGCCTGCGGAAGCTGGTCGGGCACTGCGTGAGTGCCCGCGGACAGGAGCCAACCGGTCCCGTCTGGCCGGACGGTGACGTCCGTGTGAACAGCGGCTGATGGGAGGATGCGACGGTGACGACCCGCCCCGACGACGCCTCCTTCGCCGACCGCTTCCGTGCCGCCGCCCGCTCCTGCGAGCGGACGGTCTTCTGGCGGTTGACCCGCCCCGCCGACGACTTCACCAGGCTCGCCGCGGCCTGCGAGGAGCTGGGGATCGAGGAGTGGGACGGCTACGGCTCCCGCGGCGCGGTCAGCGAGCTCGAGGGGCAGGTCGCCGCGCTGCTCGGCAAGCCGGCCGCACTCTTCGTGCCGAGCGGCACGCTGGCCCAGCAGGCCGTGCTGCGGATCTGGTGCGACCGGTCGGGAAGTCGCCGGGTGGCGCTGCCCGACCTGTCCCACCTCGTCCACCACGAGGAGGACGGGCCGCGGCGGCTGCACGGGCTCGAGTGGGAGTTCCTCACCACCGGCCGACGCACGCCGGTCGCCGCCGACCTCGAGGCGCTCCCGGGCCGGCTCGGGGCGGCACTCACCGAGCTCCCGCTGCGCGACGCGGGCTGCCTGCTGCCGTCGTGGGACGACCTGGTCGGGCTGTCCACGGCGGCCCGGCAGGGCGGCGTGCCGCTGCACCTCGACGGGGCACGGCTGTGGGAGTCCCAGCCGTTCTACGACCGGCCGCTCGAGGAGATCGCGGCACTGTTCGACAGCATCTACGTGTCGTTCTACAAGGGCCTCGGGGCCCAGGCCGGCGCCTGCGTCGCCGCCGAGACGGACGTCATCGACGAGCTGCGGTCGTGGCGCAAGCGGATGGGCGGCACGCTCTTCACCATGACGCCGTACGCCGTGGGTGGGCTTCTCGGCCTGCGCGAGGAGCTGCCGCGGATGGGGGAGTACGCCGCGTGGGCGCGGTCGCTGGCCGCGGCCCTGCCTGCGAGAGGAATCCGCGTGCACCCGGCGGTGCCGGGCATGTGCACGTTCGAGGTGTACGCCGACGGCGTGGCCGAGGAGGTCAACGAGCGGCTGGTGGCCTTCATGGAGGCCGAGCACACGATGCTGTGCGGGCCGTTCCGGCAGACCGACGACCCGGGCACGGTGGTGGCCGAGCTGGCCTGCTACGCCGCGGCCACCGAGCACGACCCCGAGGTGGTGGCCGACTGGCTGGCCCGCGTCGTGGGCGCCTGACGGCAGGTCCCGAAATGGCCGCTGGGACCTGAGTCACCTCGTGACTCAGGTCCCAGCGGGGACACGCAGGGTGCTGCGATCAGCCGTTGACCGCGGTCTTGAACGCGGCGCCGGCCTTGAACGCGGGGGCCTTGCTGGCCGCGATCTCCATGGTCGCGCCGGTCTGCGGGTTGCGGCCGGTGCGGGCCGAACGCTCGCGCGACTCGAACGTGCCGAAGCCGGGGAGGGTGACCTTCTCGCCCTTGGCCACGGTCGAGGTGATCGAGGTGATCACGGCCTCGAGGGCCTTGTCGGCCTGCGCGTTGGTCAGGTCGGCGTGCTGGGCGATGGCGTCGCGAAGCTCGGTCTTGTTCACGTGTATTGCTCCTTGTTCGATCCTTGGATTTCACTCCACCCAACAGGATCCGGGGGTTGATCCCCAAACCCGGCTACGTCTGGGCGTCGTGCTCGGTGAGCCACGCTATAGGCACACCGGCGCTGGTGGTGGCACCGAGGGGCCGCGTCACGGTCCGATCCGGTCCCGCCGGGACGCCCGCGGGCCCCGGCTCGCACGGCCCACCAGGACCGGCAGGACGACCAGCAGGAGCACTGCCGCGGTGAGCACCGCGCCGCCGGCGACCCAGCCGGCGACGCGGCCGAGGACCACGTCGAACACCATCGAGGTGACGCCGGCGATGAGCAGAGCGACCGCGGCGAGCAGCACCTGGGACACCGGCTGGGCGGTCCCGACCAGCCACTCCTTGACCCCGTCGCCGAAGAGTCGTCGGTGCACCGCGACGGGCACCAGCATCATCAGGGTGGTCAGCCCGGCCAACGAGAGGACGCACAGGTACTGCGTCCGCTGGTAGTGGTCCAGCTCGGCGAAGGCGCTCTGGAAGGGGAGGGTGACCAGGAAGCMGGCCAGCAGCTGGACCCCTGTCTGCATGACACGCAGCTCCTGCAGCAGGTCGTCCCAGTTGCGGTCGAGCTGCTCGTCGCGGGTCTCGTGACGGCCTCGGGTGGTCGGCTCGGGTCCTTCGGTCATCCCTCAACGTACCTGCGCCGACCACCGCCGTGCCRGACGGGATTCGGTGACGTCCGTCGGGGGCTGGCGGGCCCTATGGCCCTAGGGCGTCGGGACCCCCGGGCGGCACCGTGGGGACGAGGACCCACCCTCGAGACTCGGAGATCCGCCATGCCCGACCAGAAGGCACGACCCGTCCTCGTCGCCGTCGGGCACGACCCGATGGACGCGGCCCTGGAGTACGCGACCGAGGTGGCGGTCCGCGAGCGGTGCGGACTGCACCTGCTCCACGTCCTGCACCACGTCGCCGAGGGCCCCGAGATGGTGCTGGTCGACATCGTGGACCTCGAGCACGCCGCCCGGGCTGTCCTGGGAGCGGCCAGGACCCTGGCGCGTGACCTGCTCCCGGAGGACCTTCCCGTCACCACCCAGCTGGTGTGGGGCGGACCGGTGCCCTCCATCGTCGCGGCGTCCGAGCAGTGCCGGATGGTGGTCCTCCAGCGCCGACCGCTCGCGCGGGTGCTGAGGGTGGTCACCCGGTCGACCTCCAGCGGCGTGGCCGCGCACGCGCACGTACCGGTCGTGTCGGTACCGGCCGCGTGGAGGCCCCGCGAGGACGACGTCCCGACGGTCGCCGTCGGGGTGGACATCCCCGAGCGCGCCGAGCAGGTGCTGCGGGCGGCCGTCCACGAGGCCCGGGCGCGCGGCGCCAGGTTGCGCGTGGTGCACACCTGGGCCTACCCCGGGGCGTACGACGACATCATCGTGTCGCGGATCGAGCACGAGCAGTGGACCGAGCGTGCCACCGACGACATCCGCACCGCGCTCGCGGCGCTCGGCGACGAGGCCGAGGGCCTCACGGTCGTGATCGAGGCGCGGCACGCCCACGCGGGTGACGCGCTGATCCGGGCCGCCCGCACCTCCGACGTCCTGGTCATCGGGCGGCACGACCCGCTCGTGCCGGCCGGGTCCCACCTGGGACCGGTGGCGAGGGCAGTCCTGCGCGAGGCCAGGTGCCCGGTGCTGCTGGCCGACCCACGGCCGCGGCACCACTGGGGTGCCGGGCACCAGCACGCCGACGTGGTCTGAGGGGCCAGCGGTCCCGCGATGGTCTAGATTGCGCTCCCGTGAGTGCCCAGGCCCCTTCCGCAGTCATCCTGATCCGCGCCGAACGGTTCACCCCCAACCCGGCGACGGCCGCCGACAACGCCTTCCAGGCCGACGCGCCCCTCGGGCAGAGCGACGACGACACCGCGGCGCGGGCCCTGGCCGAGATGGACGCCCTGGCCGAGGCCCTCCGGGCCGCCGGTGTGAGGGTGCACGTGTTCGCCGACGAGGACCACACGCGCCCCGACAGCGTCTTTCCCAACAACTGGCTCTCCACCCACGCGGGGGGCATGGTCGCCGTCTACCCGATGTACGCCTCCAACCGACGCCACGAGCGTCGCGCCGACGTGCTCGAGATGCTCAAGTCGTCGTACCGCGTGCAGACGATCGTCGACTACTCGGGCCTCGAGCCCGACGGCATCTTCCTCGAGGGGACGGGCGCGATGGTGCTCGACCACGTGTCCCGGGTGGCCTA
This sequence comes from Nocardioides sp. P5_C9_2, assembly GCF_054049555.1. Lineage (NCBI taxonomy): Bacteria > Bacillati > Actinomycetota > Actinomycetes > Propionibacteriales > Nocardioidaceae > Nocardioides > Nocardioides sp. P5_C9_2. Next base: position 4,629 of record NZ_JBFUMD010000032.1, on the reverse strand, counting down.
CACGGCGCGCAGCTACCGGGCCGACACCCACGTCCTCGAGCGCTTCTGCACCGACTTCGGCTACGAGCCGATGGCCTTCGACGCGGTCGACTCGACGGGCGTGCCGGTCTACCACACCAACGTCATCGCCTGCATCGGCACCGAGGTCGCCCTGATCGCCCTCGAGATGATCCCCGACCCGGACCGGCGGGCCCAGGTCCGTGAGCGCCTCTCGGTCAACGGGCGGACCGTCGTGGAGCTGACCGAGGACCAGATCCGCGAGTTCGCCGGCAACGCCGTCGAGCTGTGCGGGCGTACGCCGCAGGGCCGGCGCCGCTACATCATGGCCATGTCGGCGCGCGCGTGCGGCAGCCTCCGTCCCGACCAGGTCGCGGCGATCGAGGAGTCCTGCGAGATCGTCGCCGTGGACATCCCGACCATCGAGCTCGCCGGCGGCTCGGTGCGCTGCATGATCGCGGGGGTGCACCTCGACCGTCGGCCGAGCGCCGAGCCGGAGCTCACCGAGGCCGTCGAGGCCATCAACGAGGACGCCGGGACCCTCGACGGCAGCGACCTCATCCGGGCCGACGAGAAGGCCGACGCCTAGCCGTAGGCGGCGACGAGCTGGGCCTCCGCCGCGTCGAGGTAGCCCGCCATCGCGGACTCGGCGCCGGTGAGGTCCCCGGCGGCGAGCAGCTCGAGGATCCTCCGGTTGCCCGGCAGGTAGGCCTCGTGGAAGGCCTGCGGTGCGGCCATGACGTGGAAGACCAGCCGGAGCTCGGCGAGCAGGTGTCCCATCGCCTCGTCCACCCGGGGGCTCTCCGCGAGAGCGGAGACCGCCTGGTGGAAGTGCATGTTGGCCGTGCCCACGGCCAGCCACTGCCCGCGGGCGGCGGCGGCCTCGCCCTCCTCGACGGCGTCCCGGGCCGGTTCCAGCAGCCGGTTCCAGCGGCCGGTGCCGAGCTCGTCGGGGGCGTAGCGCTCGGCGGCCCGCCGGACGGCGCCGCACTCCAGGATGCGGCGCAGCTGGTAGAGGTCGTGGACGTCCTCCACCGTGAGCTTGCGGACGAAGACGCCGCGATTGAACTCGTGCACCAGCAGGCGCTCGTGCCCGAGCAGCCGGAACGCCTCGCGCAGGGTGTTGCGCGAGACCCCCAGTGCGGCGCCGATGTCCTCCTCGGACAGGCGGGTGCCCGGGGCGAGGCTGCCCTCGGTGATGCGGGTCCGGAGCACGTCGGCGACCCGACCCGCGGTGCTGGCGCGGCCCAGCCGGGATCGTTCGGCGCCGAGCTCGTCGAGCCAGTCTGTGTTCGTCACACCAGTCACAATATCTGACAGGGGTATTGACGGATTGTTGAACAATCCGTCACTCTGATGTGACGGGGACCACCTCCCGACCGCATCATTCGGGACCGACAGATGGGTGAGCCATGACCGACGACCAGACCAGCGAGAGCAGGACCGGCCGGACCAGTCCGCCGCAGGAGTCCCCGACGGCGAGGCCCGGCGGCACTGCCCGCGGAGCCCTGCTGGGCGCGATGTTCCTGATGGCCACGAGCGCCATCGGCCCCGGCTTCATCACCCAGACCACCGTCTTCACCGCCGAGCTCGGTGCCGCGTTCGCCTTTGCGATCCTGGTGTCCATCCTCGTCGACATCGCCGTCCAGCTGAACGTGTGGCGGGTCGTCGGAGTGTCCGGGATGCGTGCTCAGGAGCTGGCCAACACGGTGCTCCCGGGAGCCGGCTACGTGTTGTCCGCCCTCGTGGTGCTCGGCGGCCTGGTGTTCAACATCGGCAACATCGGCGGCACGGCGCTGGGCGCCAACGCCATGCTCGGGATCGACGTCAAGATCGGCGGCGCCATCTCCGCGGCGATCGCGATCGGGATCTTCCTCAGCAAGCGGGCCGGCATCGCGATGGACCGCATCGTGGTGGTGCTCGGCGTCCTGATGATCGCCATGGTGCTGTACGCCGCCATCGTCTCCGGCCCGCCCGTCGGTGAGGCGCTGCGCCAGACCGTGCTGCCCGACGAGGTCGACTTCCTCATCATCACCACCCTGATCGGCGGCACCGTGGGTGGCTACATCACCTACGCCGGGGCCCACCGGCTGGTCGACTCGGGCATCACCGGTCCCGACCACGTCCGCGACATCACCCGCGGGTCGGTGACCGGCATCGTGGTGACCGGCGTGATGCGCGCCCTGCTGTTCCTCGCCGTGCTGGGCGTCGTCGCCGGCGGCGTGACGCTGGCCGCGGACAACCCGCCCGCCTCCGCCTTCCAGGCAGCACTGGGCGACGTGGGGGTGCGCGTCTTCGGCATCATCCTGTGGGCCGCGAGCATCACCTCGGTGATCGGCGCCTCGTACACCTCGGTGTCGTTCCTCGCCGGCTTCTCCAAGCGTCTGGAGGCCAGGCGCAACCTCATCACCGTCGGGTTCATCATCTTCTCGGCCGTGGTCTACCTTGCGCTCGGCAAGGCGCCCGTCACGCTGCTGGTCCTGGCCGGTGCCCTCAACGGACTGATCCTCCCGGTCGGCTTCGCCGTGATCCTGTGGGTCGCCGCGCGCCGGATGGACCTCCTCAACGGCTACCGGTACCCGAGGTGGCTGCTGGCCGTCGGGGCCCTCGTGTGGGTGCTCACCGTCTACCTCGGCTGGAACTCCCTCGAGGGCATCAAGGCACTGCTGTGATGGCCGCGCAGCGGATCGACCTCAACGCCGACCTGGCGGAGGGCTTCGGTGCCTGGACCCTCGGCGACGACGACGCGCTGCTCGAGGTCATCACCAGTGCCAACGTGGCGTGTGGCTTCCACGCGGGCGACCCGACGGTGCTGCGGCGCACCTGCGAGCGAGCCGCGGAGCGTGGCGTGGTGATCGGCGCCCAGGTCGGCTACCGCGACCTGGCGGGCTTCGGCCGGCGCTTCGTCGACATGGATCCCCAGGAGCTGACCAACGACGTGCTCTACCAGATCGGGGCCCTGGAGGCCTTCGCCCGGGTGGCCGGCACCCGGGTCGCCTACGTCAAGCCGCACGGCGCGCTCTACAACGCGATCGTGCACCACGAGGCGCAGGCCGAGGCCGTCGTCGAGGCCGTCGTGCGCTACGACCCGACGCTGCCGGTGCTCGGGCTGCCCGGCTCGGTGTGGCTGGCGGCGGCCGAGGGTGCCGGGCTCACGCCGGTGCCCGAGGCCTTCGCCGACCGCGCCTACACGCCGCAGGGCACCCTGGTCCCGCGGCGCGAGCCCGACGCCGTGCTCCACGACGTCGACGAGGTGGCCGAGCGCACCGTCCGGATGGTCACCCGGCAGGAGGTGGTGGCCGCCGACGGCTCGGTCGTCTCGGTGAGTGCCGGGTCGGTGTGCGTGCACGGGGACAGCCCGGGGGCGGTGGCCATGGCGACCGCCGTACGACGCGGGCTCGAGGAGGCGGGCGTCCGGCTGACCCCGTTCGCCGGGGGTGACGCCGCATGAGGCTGCTCCCGTGCGGCGACTCCGGGCTGCTCGTCGAACTGGCCGACCTCGACGCCGTGCTCGCGCTCTACGCCGAGCTGGTCGACGACCCGCCCGAGGGCGTCGTCGACCTGGTGCCGGCCGCCCGGACCCTGATGCTGCGCATCGACCCGACGACGTCCGACCCCGCCCGCGTCGGCCAGGCGGTCCGGGCCGCCGAGCCGCGGCCGGGCAACCGCCCCGACGCCGGCCGCCTGGAGGTGCCCGTCTCCTACGACGGCGAGGACCTCGCCGAGGTCGGTCGGCTGACCGGGCTGGGGGAGCGGGGCGTCKTCGAGGCGCACACGGCCCAGGAGTGGACGGTCGCGTTCTGCGGCTTCTCGCCCGGCTTCGGCTACCTCGTCGGCACCGACGACCGGTTGACCGTGCCGCGGCGCAGCGCCCCCCGCACCCGCGTCCCGGCCCGCGCCGTGGCGCTGGCCGGCGAGTTCARCGGGGTCTACCCCCGGGAGTCGCCCGGCGGCTGGCAGCTCATCGGCCACACCACCCTCCAGCCCTGGGTCCTCGACCGCGACCCCCCCGCCCTGCTGGTGCCCGGCGTCCGCGTCAGGTTCGTGGAGGCGTGATGCCGATCGGGAGCAGGACCGGGACGGCGACGTCCACGTGCCTGGAGGTGGTCACCCCCGGGGTGCTGACCACGGTGCAGGACCGGGGCCGCCCGGGCCTGGGCGCCCTGGGCGTCGGCCACTCCGGCGCCGCGGACGCCCCGGCCCTGTGCCTGGCCAACCGGATGCTCGGCAACCCGGAGTCCGCGGCCGCCCTGGAGGTGACCTTCGGGGGTCTGGAGCTCGTCGCCCACGGCAACGTCACCGTCACCCTGACCGGGGCCCCCTGCCCGGTGAGCGTGGACGGTCGCCAGGAGGGCGCCCACGGAGTGGTCTGGGTGCCCGACGGCGCGACGCTGCGCCTCGGGACGCCCCTCGCGGGCCTGCGCAGCTACCTGGGGGTGCGAGGAGGGATCGCGGTGCCGGCCCAGCTCGGCTCCCGGTCCGCGGACACCCTCGCCGCGCTCGGTCCGGCCCCGCTGGCCGCGGGCGACCGGCTGCCGGTGGGCGCCGCCGTGGCGCCGTTGCCCGGCGTCGACCTGGCGCCGGTGGCCGGGCCCGAGGAGGGCGACGTGACCCTGCGCGTCGTCGACGGGC
>NZ_JBFUMD010000031.1:0-15203 GCF_054049555.1 Nocardioides sp. P5_C9_2 | reverse complement strand
GGCGGCGGCGGTGTCCTCGTAGAGCGGCCGCGAGCCCCCGGTGACGACGAGCGTCCACACCGGCAGCTCCGGCCGGAGGTCGAGCCCCCAGGGAGGCCGGAGCTCACGGAGACGGCGCACGCGGATCTCGTCGTCGTCGCTCCACGAGTCCGCGGCGGCGGGCTCGAAGCCCATCCCGACCGCGAATTGCAGCGAGAACTCGCGCATCGAGACCGCCGGGTCGTGCGCTACGGCAAACACCGGCGTCATGGCGGCGATGTGCTCCTCCACGGCCGCCGCGCCGCGGGCCAGGTCGAAGCACGCCGGCTCCAGCAGGACCAGCGACAGCACGAGGCGCGGCTCCCGCTGTGACGCCAGGATCGCCGCGCTGGCGCCGTACGAGTGGGCCACGACGTGCCCGCCGTCCCTCGCCCGGAGCATGTCGAGGATGCGGTCGGCATCGCGCGAGGCGTCGTCACCCCCGGCGTCGCGACCGAGGAACTCCCAGTCCGGGTCCGGCGAGGCGGCCTGGAGCGGCCACGCGTCGGCGCCGGACTTCCCGGCACCGTGGACGAAGACGGCGGCGACCACCGCTGTCAGTCCGAGCCGAAGAGGTCCCGCGTGTAGACCCGGTCGGCGACGTCGGCGAGCTCGGGCACCATCCGGTTGGCCACGATCACGTCGGCCTCGGCCTTGAAGGCGTCGAGGTCGCTGACGACCTCGGAGCCGTAGAACCGGCCGTCGGCGTCGAGGTGCGCACCGCCGATCTCGGGCTCGTAGACGATGACCGGGATCCCCTTGGCCTTGATCCGCTTCATGATCCCCTGCACGGAGGACTCGCGGAAGTTGTCCGACCCGGCCTTCATCAGCAGCCGGTGCACGCCCACGACGCGCGGCTTGCGGTCGAGGATGTCGAAGGCGATGAAGTCCTTGCGGGTCGTGTTGGCGTCCACGATCGCGGTGATGAGCGTCTGCGGGACCTCGGAGTAGTTGGCCAGCAGCTGCCGGGTGTCCTTGGGAAGGCAGTAGCCGCCGTACCCGAAGGACGGGTTGTTGTAGTGCGTGCCGATGCGCGGGTCGAGCCCGACGCCGTCGATGATCTGCCGCGTCGCGAGCCCGTGCGACAGCGCGAACGAGTCGAGCTCGTTGAAGAACGCCACCCGCATCGCGAGGTAGGTGTTGGCGAAGAGCTTGATCGCCTCGGCCTCCGTGGGTGCGGTGAAGAGCGTCGGTACGTCGTCCTCGTCGGAGCCCTCGACGAGCAGGTCGGCGAAGCGTCGGGCCCGGTCGCTGTCCTCGCCGACGACGATGCGCGCCGGGTGCAGGTTGTCGTGCAGGGCTCGGCCCTCGCGCAGGAACTCGGGGCTGAAGATCACGTTGTCGGTGCCGAGCCGCGCGCGCACGTCCGCGACGAACCCGACCGGGACCGTGGACTTCACGACCATCGTCGCGTCGGGTGCGTGCCGCAGGACGTCGACGATCACCGCCTCCACGGAGGCGGTGTTGAAGTAGTTGGTGACCTCGTCGTAGTTGGTCGGCGTCGAGATGATGACGAACTCCGCGCCGGCGTAGGCCTCGGCCGCGTCGGTGGTGAAGGTGACCGTCAGGTCCTCCTCGACGAGGAAGCGCTCGATGTCCTCGTCGTGGATGGGGCTCTTGCCCGCGCGCAGCGTGTCGATGCGCGCCTCGTCGAGGTCGAGGCCGACGACCTGGTGGTGGCGGGCGAGCAGCATGGCCATGGACAGGCCGACGTACCCGAGTCCGGCGACGGCGATCCTGGTGGGGTGGGTGGTCACGCGGCGCATTCTGCCCGAGTCACGCGCCCAGCGCGGCGGCAGTGCGGTGAACGATCTCGGTCAGCCGCGCCGGCGAGGTGGCGATGTTGAGGCGCACGTGCCCGCCGGTGCCGGGGTGGTAGTCGTGGCCCGGGGAGACCTTGACCCGGCCCTTCTCGAGGATCGCGGCCGCGGCGTCCCAGTCGTCGCGCCCCGGCGGAGCGTAGGCCCGTAGGTCGAGCCAGGCGAGGTACGTCGCCTCGAGCGGCCGCATCCGGGCCAGCGGCAGGTGCTCGGCCAGCAGCTCCGCCAGCAGGGTGCGCTGCTCGTCGAGCCGCTCGCGCAGCGCCGCCAGCCACGGGTCCCCGTGGGTGTAGGCCGCCACCGCGCCCACGACGCCGAGCGTCGACCAGGAGTCGTTGCGGGCCATCGGCACCGAGAACAGCCGATCGCGGGTCGCCTCGTCGCCGGTCACGACCTGGGCGCACTTGAGCCCTGCGGTGTTGAAGGCCTTGGACGAGGCGACGACGGCCACCGCGTGGTCGGCGGTGCCGGGCAGGGAGAGGTAGGGGACGTGCTCGGCGCCGGGCAGCACGAGCGGTGCGTGGATCTCGTCGCTGATGACCCGGGCCCCGTGCGCAGTGACCACGTCGCGGATCCCCTCGAGCTCGGCGCGGCGGAAGACCCGTCCCCACGGGTTGTGCGGCTGGGTGAGCAGCAGCGTGCGGGCACCGTCGGCCAGGAGGCGGTCCAGGCGGTCGAGGTCGATGCCGGCCCGGTCGTCGTCCGCGTCGACGACGAGGTCGCGCCGCTCCCGCCCGGTGATCGCGGCGATGTCGAGCTGGGGGCTGTAGGCCGGGACGGGCATCACCATCGGGCCGGGGTCGGACAGCGTGTCGAGCGCGAGCCGGACCCCGGCGGTGACGTCCACGACCGGGATGACGTGGTCGGGCTCGACCCGGTGGTCGAACTGCCTCCCGGCCCACGCGGCGTACGCCCGGCCCAGCTCGCCGCCGGTCTCGAACCGCGGGTAGCCGGTCTGCCCGGCGTCGATCGCCGCGTGCAGCGCGTCCGTGACGACCTCGGCAGGCGCATAGTCCATCTCGGCCACCCAGGCGGGGATCACGTCGGGCTCGACGGTGCCCCACTTGAGGACCAGTGCGCGGCGGGCTTCGGCGTCGGTGAGGTCTCGGATCACGGTCCCGACCCTAGGCGGGCAGGTCCCGTCGTCGTCCGTCCTCCGGGTCGTTGCGTGTCTCGTGGCCGGGCCCGAGGCCGTGCGTGATCGCCCACAGCACCGCCTGCGAACGGCTGTCGGCGTCGATCTTGCGGTAGCAGGACCGCACGTAGGACTTGACCGAGTTGATCGACAGTCCCATCCGCGCGGCCACGTCGGTGTTGGACAGGCCGCCGGCGATGAGGGACAGCACCTCCGCCTCGCGTGCCGTCAGTCCCTGGTCCTGACCGACCCAGGCCGCGCCGTCCTGCGTGCCCCGGCGGTCCGGGGACACCACGACGCGGCCGGTGTGGACGGCGTGCAGGGCGGTGACCAGCTCCGAGGCGGTGAGGGCCTTCGACAGGTAGCCGGAGGCGCCCTGGCGGATCAGGTCCCCGGCCAGCCAGGGCTGGAAGTTCCAGGTGTGGACGACCACCTTGCCGACCCGGCTGTCGGCCAGGAGGCGCGCCACCCGGCGCTGTCCCTGGATCGTCGCGACGGTGTCGCACAGGACGATGTCGGCGGACGAGGACGACAGGTCGACCAGCTGACAGCTGTCACCGTGGGACTGCAGCATCGCGGCCACACCGCGTACGACGAGCTCGTCGGCGTCGACGAGAGCAACCTTCAGCACCATCGAACCAGCAGTCCTCTCCTCCACGAATATCGCTTTACATCGTAAACCGAGGAGGCGCATCACGGAAGGGCCGGGCGTGGAGCCACGCCGGCGGGGCGGTGGACGAGCCGCCGCGCCACCGGCGTGGCGAGGTGTCGCACGCTCCCAGCCGGGGTGCGGGTCAGGCCGGAGCCACCCACACTCGCCAGTCGCAAACCCGTCGCGCAGGCGGCGGGTCCCTCGAAAGGTAGCCACGATGCTAGACGACCCGTGCCGACCGTCGCCAGCGAATCCCACGAGTCGGAGGACCTTCGGGTCTGGTGACCCCGGGACGGCCCGCCGTACGTTGCGGACAGGCGCCGGCGATTCGAGGGACCGGCGAACCGAGAGGTGGTGGGCATGGACGAGGACGTGGTCCGCGAGCTGACGGTGGCCGAGTGCTGGGAGATGCTGCGCGCGGAGGAGTTCGGCCGCCTCGCCTTCCGGCTCGTCGACGAGGTCCACATCACCCCCGTCAACTACGCCGTCTACGGCGAGACCCTCCTGTTCCGCACCGCCGAGGGCAGCAAGCTGCTGGCGGTCGTCATGGGGTCCGAGGTGGCCTTCGAGGTCGACCGGTACGGCGAGGAGGCGGCGCGCAGCGTCGTCGTGCGCGGGTCGGCACGGCTGCTCCCCGAGGACGAGGCGCACCGTGCGGAGAACGTCCCGCTCCGCCCGTGGGTGCCGACGATGAAGGCCAACGTCGTCGAGATCACCCCGACCGTCATCTCGGGGCGGGCCTTCTCGCTGGCCCGTCCGTGGCTGCACCTGCGTCCGCACGACTGAGGCCTGCAGCGCGTCGACGGGTCGGCGCGCCCTGCTCCTGCTCCCGCTCGCGGCGTCGCGCGGCACCAATCTGCGGGCCGATGTGTCTCCGAACACATCGCACCCCGGCCCGCTCAAGGGTTTCGGGCTGCCCGAACCGGCCGCACGCCCCACCGCGGTCCGGGCCAACTCAAGGAGTAGTTGCTGATGAACCGCTCACGACCCACCAAGCGGCACGGGGCCATCGCCCTGGCCTGCACCGGAGGCCTGCTGGCTGCAGTCGGCGTCGCCGGTCTGGGCCCGCTCGCCGCCACCGCGTCAAGCCACCGGGAGGCGCCGCTCATCGCGGGCACCCCCCAGTACGACACGACGGACCTGTACGCGTTCCGCAGCCCTGAGAAGCAGGGCACGGTCACGCTGGTCGCCAACTGGCTGCCCTTCGAGGAGCCGGCGGGTGGCCCGAACTTCTACAGCTTCGCCACGGACGCGCAGTACGACATCCACGTCGACAACAACGCGGACGCCAAGCCCGACGTGACGTTCCGGTGGACCTTCAAGGACCACTACGTCACCAAGGACACGTTCCTGGCCGCCACCGGCCCGGTGACGTCGCTCAAGGACAAGAACCTGAACTACTACCAGACCTACAAGCTGGTCAGGATCTCCAAGAGCGGCAAGGTCAAGACGATCGTCAACAACAAGCGGGTCGCCCCGTCGAACATCGGCAAGGCGTCCATGCCTGACTACGCCAAGCTGCGCGACGAGGCGACCACCATGCCGAAGAAGAACGTCAAGTCCTTCGTCGGCCAGGCCGAGGACCCGTTCTTCCTCGACCTGCGGGTCTTCGACCTGTTGTACGGCGGCGACCTGTCCGAGGCCGGGGACGACACCCTGGCCGGGTTCAACGTCCAGTCGGTCGCGCTCCAGGTGCCCAAGAGGTGGGTGGCCGAGAAGAGCAACGCCAAGAAGAACCCGGTGATCGGCACCTGGTCGACGACCCAGAAGAAGTCGACCAACGGCAAGTACGTCCAGGTCTCGCGCCTGGGCAACCCGCTGGTCAACGAGGTCGTCATCCCGCTGAAGCTCAAGGACGGCTTCAACGCCTCCCAGCCGACGCAGGACGTCGGCGCGCTCAAGTACGTCACCAACCCCGAGCTGCCCAAGCTCGTCGAGTCCGTCTACGGCATCGACGCGCCGAAGACCCCGCGCAACGACCTCGTGTCGGTGTTCCTCACGGGCGTCAAGGGCCTCAACAAGGCGAAGGGCAAGGTGACGCCGAGCGAGCAGCTGCGCCTCAACATGTCGACGCCCGTCACGGCCGAGCCGAACCGGCTCGGTGTGATCGGTGGCGACACCCAGGGCTTCCCCAACGGCCGCCGGCTCGGTGACGACGTCATCGACATCGCGCTCCAGGTCGTCGAGGGCGAGCTCGTCGGATCGGCGAACGACCTCGGTGACGGCGTCGACGCCAACGACGCCGCGTTCGGGAAGAAGTTCCCCTACCTGGCCCTCCCGGCCAGCGGCAGCAACGCCGACCCGCACCCGTCCACGGGTGGCGCGGCGAAGCAGTCCGCCGACACCGGCGGCCTCGTGCAGGGCGTCCTGCCGAGCCGCCAGAACTCCTTCGCGTTCGTCGGTGTGGGGCTCCTCGCCCTGCTCGGCGGCATCGGCGGCGCCGCCCGCCAGAAGCGCAAGGACTGACCCTCACCACCAGCCCGGCCGCGCGGCGTACGCGTCGCGCGGCCGGGCTGCACCACCGCTCACCGTCGGAAGGACACCCCATGCGCAAGAGCCTCACCGTGATCGGCATCGGCCTCGTGCTCGGTGTCTCCGGCGGCCTCGGCGTCGCGACCACGTCCGGTCCCGCGGACGTCCGTCCGGCGGCCTCCGTGGCCCGTGTCGTGCCCGACTCGGGGCAGGACCTCGAGGCGAGCATCGTGGCCCTGCAGGACACCCTGCGGCGCGTGCCCGGCGACCACGCGTCCTGGGCCAACCTCGCCGTGGCGTACGTCGAGCAGGCCCGCGTCAGCGGCAACGCCACCTACTACGACAAGGCCGACGAGGCCGCTGCACGGTCCTTCGAGGTCGAGCCCGACGAGAACTTCGCGGCCCTCGCGGCGCGTGCCGCGATCGCCTCGGCCCGCCACGACTTCTCGGACGCACTGGCGAGCGCCGACGCGGCGCTGGCGATCAATCCGCGCGACCTCGGCGCGCTGGCCATCCGGGTCGACGCCCTCAACGAGCTCGGACGGTACGACGAGCAGCTGAGGGCGCTGCGCACCGCCGACCGGCTGCAGCCGAGCACCGCCGTCGCCGCCCGGTACTCCTACGCCTACGAGCTCCGCGGCGACCTCGGTCGCGCCCTCGGCATCCTGCGCCGCGCGGCCGCCACCGGCTCGCGGGCCGACAAGGCGTACACCTTGACGCTCGCCGCCGACATCCTGCGCAAGCAGGACCGGCTCGCCGCGGCGGGCCGCCAGCTCGACATCGTGCAGGAGGCGGTGCCGGGCTACCTGCCGGGACTCGTGTCCTCAGCCCGTCTCCAGGTCGCACGCGGTGACCTCGAGGGCGCAGTGGCGACCTGGAGGGCCGTGGTGGCCCGGCAGCCGCTCCCCGAGTACCTGACCGAGCTCGGCGAGCTGCTCGCGCACCTCGGTCGACCCGACGAGGCCGACGCCCAGTTCGCCGTCGTGCGCACCACCATCGAGCTCCTCGACGCCAGCGGCGTCCGCACCGACCTGGAGACCGCGCTCTTCGAGGCCGACCACGGATCGGCCGAGCGTGCCCTCACCCAGGCCCGCGCCGAGTGGCGGCAGCGCACCAGCGTCCACGTCGCCGACGCCCTCGCCTGGGCGCTGCACCGCAACGGTCGCGACCGTGAGGCGCTCACCATCGCCCGCCGGGCCACCCGTCTCGGCTCGCCGGAGGCGAAGTTCTGGATCCACCGGGGCACCGTCGAGGCGGCACTAGGGATGACGCGCGAGGCCCGGACCCACCTGCGGCGCGGGCTCGACACCGACCCCGGTCTGTCCCCGTGGCAGCGCACCCTGGCCCTCAGGGCCCTCGCCCAGATCGAAGGAACCCGATGAGAGTCCTCGCGCGTCTCCTGCTCGCCCTCGGCGCCATCGCCGCGAGCCTCGTCGTCACGGCCGCCCCGGCGGCAGCGCACCCCCTCGGCAACTTCACGGTCAACCGCTACACCGGGATCCTCGTCTCGTCCACCGGTGTCGAGGTCGACCACGTCGTCGACCTCGCCGAGATTCCCACCGCCCAGCTCGGCAGGGCGATCGACGACCTGCCCGCCCTGGCGCAGCGCGAGTGCGCCACGACGGCCCGCGGGCTGGAGCTGCAGTCGGGCGGCACCGACGTACGCCTCACCCTGGACAGCTCGTCCGCGACGCTCGGTGACGGCGAGGGCGGACTGCCGATCACCCGGATCACCTGCGGCTACTCCGGCGCCGCGGACATCGGAGCCGGCGAGATCACCTTCCAGGACTCGACCGCGCCGGGATCGGTGGGATGGCGCGAGGTCACCGCCGTCGGCGACGGAATGACCCTGACCAGCTCGGACGTCCCGAGCGACAGCACGAGCGACCGCCTCACGTCCTACCCCCAGGACCTGCTGCAGTCCCCCCTCGACGTCACCTCCGCCTCGCTCGTCGTGTCCCCGGGCGGACCGCCCGGCGTGCTCCCCGGCACCGAGGACGACGGGCCCACCGCCAGCAGCGGCAGCTGGCTCTCCGCGCGCGCCACGTCCCTGCTCGGGGAGAACGGCTGGATCGCCGCCTTCCTCGCCGTCCTCGTGGCTCTGACCCTGGGCGCCACGCACGCGCTCTCGCCCGGGCACGGCAAGACCGTGATGGCCTTCTACCTCTCCCAGCGCGGTGACCACTCCGTGCGCTCGGCCCTCGCGGTCGGCAGCGCCGTCACCGTGGCGCACACCGGCTCGGTCCTGGTCCTGGGCATGCTGGTCTCGCTCAGCAGTGCCTTCGTGCCGGCCCGGATCTATCCGTGGCTGACGCTTGCCACCGGGCTGCTCATCGTCGGCCTCGGGCTCTACCTGCTGGCCCGACTGCGTACGGACGGCGGCCACGGCCACGGACATGGCCACGGCCACGGACATGGCCACGGCCACGGCCACGGCCACGGACACGGGCACGGGCACGAGCACGAGCACGGTCACGACCACGCGCCCGCGCCCGAACACGCCCCGGCCGGGTCGGTGTCGGTCGCGTCCGCGCCCGTCGTCGTGGGAGCCCCGGCGGAGCCCGAGACTTCTCCCGGTCGTTGGAGCGTCGGGGTGATGGGCCTGGTCGGCGGCCTGGTGCCGAGCCCGTCGGCGCTGCTGCTGCTGCTCGCGGCAGTGGCCCTGGGGCGGGCATGGTTCGGCTTCGTGCTGGTCCTCGCCTTCGGCATCGGGATGGCGGCCTCCCTGGCCGCGGTGGGCCTGCTCGCCCGCGACGTGGTGACCCGTCTCGAACGGCTCGCCCTGCAGCGCGGCTTCCTGGCGGGGAACCTCCGCACCTACCTGAGGTACGGCGCCGCGTTCGGCATCTGCGCGGTCGGGTCCGGGGTCGTCGTCCGCACCCTCATCGGGTTCTGACGAGAGCCGGGTCACACTTTCTCCGTCGATCTCCCATCCGGACACCGGCCTCGCGCCGAACCAGTGTTGTTGCACACGGAGTGCAACAAGGACCGGGAGGTCATCGCATGCACGTCCCCGACGGATTCCTCGACGCACCGACCTCGCTGGCCACCGCGGGGGTGGCGGTCGTCGGCATCGCCATCGCCCTGCGCGGTGCGCGCCGCGAGCTCGACGACCGGGTCGCACCCCTGGCCGGCATCATCGCGACCTTCGTCTTCGCCGGTCAGATGATCAACTTCCCCGTGGCGGGAGGGACCAGTGGGCACCTCATGGGGGGCGCGCTCACGGCCGTCCTCGTCGGTCCCTACACCGGGCTGCTCTGCATGACGGTCGTGCTCGTCGTGCAGGCGCTGCTCTTCGCCGACGGCGGCATCACGGCACTCGGCACCAACGTCGTGCTGATGGGGGTGGTCGCCGTGGTCGTCGGCTACGCCGTCTTCCGCGGTGCCCTGCTGGTGCTGCCCCGACGGCTCTCGATGGTGGCGCCCGCCGCGGCGCTCGGCGCCATCGCGTCCGTGGCGGCGAGCGCGGCGACCTTCGTGCTGCTCTACTCCGTCGGCGGTGTCGTCCCGATCCCGTTCGACACGCTCCTGACGGCGATGGTCGGTGTGCACGTCCTGATCGGGATGGGGGAGGCGCTGATCACGTTCATGGTCGTCGCCGGGATCGTCTCGGTGCGCCCCGACCTCGCGCACGGTGCGCGAGGGCTTCTCGACGCCCGCGAGCTGGAGACCCGGAAGGTCCCGGCATGAGGGGCACGAGGGGCACGAGGACCGTGTCCACGCGCGCCGTGCTGCTGACGGGCCTCCTCGTCGCGCTGGTCGTCGCGGGCCTGGTCAGCCACTACGCCTCCGCCAGCCCCGACGGGCTCAACCGGGTCGCCGGCGACCTGGGCTTCGCATCCGCGGAGCAGGCCTCCGGCGGGGGCCCGCTCGCGGGCTACGAGGTGTCCGGCGTCGACCACTCCCGTCTCTCGGGCGGCCTGGCCGGGGTGCTCGGCTGCCTGGTGGTCCTCGGGCTCTCGTCCCTGCTCCTCCGGCTCCGACGCTCGCCCGAGCTGCCGCCGGCCCGGGTCCGTCCCCGTCATCGGGGCGAGTGATGGGCGCCCCGCACGGACACCGGCTGCACTTCCACGGCCACTCCCCGCTCCACCGGGCGCCCGCCCACCTCAAGGTCGCGGGCCTGGTCTGCTTCATGCTCGTCGTCGTGGCCACCCCGCTGGCGTGGTTCCCCGTCTTCGCGGCGTACGCCGTCGTGCTCGGCGTCCTGGTCGCCGTGTCCGGCGTGCCCGCCCGCTACCTGGCTCGGCGCATGGTCGTCGAGACCCCGGTGCTCGTGTTCGCCGCGGTGCTGCCGTTCGTCGCCTCGGGCCCCGCGGTCCAGGTCGCCGGGCTGTCGCTCAGCGAGCCCGGCCTGGTCGCCGCCGCCGGCCTCGTCACCAAGGCCACCCTCGGCGTCCTCGCCAGCCTCCTGCTCGCCGCCACGACGGATCCACGGGACCTCCTCGCCGGCCTCGAGCGGCTCCACGTGCCCGCACAGCTCGTGCAGATCATGGGGTTCATGGTCCGCTACCTCGACGTCGTCACCGACGAGCTGCGCCGGATGCGGACCGCTCGCGAGTCCCGCGGGTTCACCGCCCGCGACCCGCGGCACTGGCCGGTGCTCGGGCGCTCGGTCGGGGCGCTGTTCATCCGCTCCTTCGAGCGTGGCGAGCGGGTCCACCTGGCGATGATCGCCCGCGGCTACGACGGCAGCTCCCGCCGATGACCACCCCCGTCCTCGACCTGCAGTCCGTGGCGTTCGCCTATCCCGACGGCCACCAGGCGCTCTTCGGGGTCGACCTGCACGTGCACCGCGGAGACCGGGTGGCCGTGCTGGGCCCGAACGGCGCCGGCAAGACCACCCTCGTGCTGCACCTCAACGGCATCCTGATGCCGGGTCGCGGCACGGTGACCGTCTCCGGGCTCCCCGTCGTCCGGGAGAACCTCCGCGAGATCCGGCGTCGCGTCGGCATCGTCTTCCAGGACCCCGACGACCAGCTCTTCATGGGCAGCGTCCGCGACGACGTCGCCTTCGGCCCGCGCAACCTCGGGATCCGGGGCGCCGAGCTGGACCGACGGGTGATGGCGGCGCTCGACATGGTGGGCATGGCCGACTTCGTCGACCGCCCACCGCACCACCTGTCCTTCGGCCAGCGGCGTCGCGTGGCCGTGGCCACCGTGCTCGTGATGGAGCCCGAGGTCATCGTGCTCGACGAGCCGAGCTCGAACCTCGACCCCGCGTCCCGCCGCGAGCTGGCCGACATCCTCACCGGCCTCGACGTCACGTTGATGATGGTCACCCACGACCTGCCCTACGCCCTCCAGCTCTGTCCCCGGGCGGTCGTGCTCTCCGACGGCGTCGTCGCCGCGCAGGGTCGGACCCTCGACATCCTCACCGACGACGCCCTGATGACCGCACACCGTCTCGAGCTCCCCTACGGGTTCGACCCGAGCAGGTGCTGACACGACCGGGGTGGACGCGCTCGTGCCGGCGTGGTTGGGCCGCCCCGTTAGGTTTCGGGCATGGGATTCATGAAGAAGGCCGGTGCCCTCGGAGTCGCCAAGATGGTGTTCGACGAGGCACGCAAGCCCCAGAACCAGGCGAAGATCAAGCAGGCCCTGCAGCAGGTCAAGGACCGTCGCAACCAAGGCCGCGCCAGCTGAGTCCGTAGCCGCCCGGTCAGCGTCAGCAGGTCAGGGCAACCGTTCAGCGGGTCCGAGGCAGTGCCTCGAGCACCTTGTCGGCCGCGTGCAGCGACGCGATCAACGCGGTCGCGCACCCGGCGCCGACCGCGGCACCGCAGAACACCAGGATCTCGCCCTCGGTCCACCCCGTGATGTCGGCCAGTGCGCTGATGGAGTGCCTCGAGGTCATGACGGGCTCCGTTCCTGCGACTCCGGGACCACCAGCCTGCTCCTATCGGGCGCCGACTGCCTCCCCCGCCCCGGGTGAGTTGTGGCGCCGCGACGACCGCGCGTCACCGGTTCACGGGAAAACCGCGCACGGGTGGCTCCGGTCCGACGGCCGTGCCGGAGGCTGTCGGCCGGAGGCCCCCATGACCGTCACCATCACCCACCCCGGAGCGGGACTGCTCGCCCCCGCCCTGGACACCCTCGCCGACGTCGTCGCCGGGGACTGGGCGGCCGCCGCCCGCCTGTGCGCCGTCCGTCTCGACGACCCGAGTGCCTGTGAGCTCGACCTGGGCGTGGTGGCCGAGCGGGCCGGCGTCGTACGGACCCCCCGGCACCAGTACGGCTTCCGCGTGCACCACCGGTTCGTGGTCGTGGAGGAGCACCCCGCCATCCTGGCCGCCGCGCTCGACCTCTACGTGAAGCTGTGGGCGGGGCAGTGGGACACGATCGAGCAGGTCGCCCCGACCCGCTCGCGTCCGGTGCCCGGCTGGCGTCCGCTCGAGCTGCTCGACACCCGGATCCGCCACCAGCTCCCCGACACCTGGTCAGGCCGGCCGTACGCCGCGCAGAGCCTGTTCCTGGCGCCGCCCACGGCACGCCTGGCGCACCACGTCCTCACCGAGCTCGAGGGGGGCACCGCCCGCAGCCACCAGTACGAGGTGCCGGCGGGACCGGCCGCCGTGCGCTTCACCTGACCGCTCGGGCCATCCAAGATGTCGAGACCTCAGGGTGTCGAGACCTCAGGGCGTCGAGGCCTCAGGTGCCGAGACGCTCGTCGAGGAGCCTGACCATCGGCCAGGCGCCGCGCGACCAGTTCGAGACCACCGTCCACGTGGTGTCGGTCGACGGCTGGTGCAGGCTGGTGAACGACACCCCGGCGTCGGAGCCCTCGAGCCACACGGCGTCGCCGGTCGCGTCGAGGTGGAAGCCGAGGCCGTAGCGCCGGGACTCCTCCGGCCAGTCGCTGTGCGGTCGTACCATCTCCGCGACGACCGCCGGCGCGACGATGCGGCCCGCGTGCAGCGACCCCCAGAAGGTGTGCAGGTCGGCGACGGTCGTGAAGGCGCCGCCGTCCCCGGTGCCGAGCACCGGCAGGTGGAGGACGTTGCTCCGCAGGCCGTCCGCCGCGAGGTAGCCCCGCGCCGCCCGGCCGGGGAGCTCGTCCAGGCGCAGGAACGCGGTGTCGGGCATGCCGGCGGGCTCGCACACGAGCGTGCGCACCAGCACAGGGTGGTCGATGCCGGTCGCGCGCTCGGCCAGCAGGGCGAGCACGACGTAGCCGCCGTTGCAGTAGGCGAACCGGTCCCCGGCGGGGGACACGGTCGGATGCCCGTCGAGGACCGGCAGGAACTGCTCGGTCGTGGCCAGCAGGTGGACCGGCACGGACAGCACGTAGTCGGTGACGTCCCCACCGCCCGACTCGTCCAGGTAGTCGCCGATCCCGGAGCGGTGGGCGAGCAGGTGCTCGATGGTGACGTCGTCGGCGACGAGCGGCAGGTCGTCGCCGAGCAGTGACCGTGCCGTCGTCCCCAGCGTGAGCGTCCCGCGCTCGACCAGGGCCATGACCGCCAGCGCGGTGAACGTCTTCGATCCGCTGGCGATCGCGAACCGGGTGTCGGGGGTGTTCGGGATCGCGTGGGCCCGGTCGGCGTACCCGTGCGCCACGCACAGCTCGGTCCGACCCGCGCGGTCGACGCGGACCACCCCGGAGAACCCGGTGCGCTCAGCCGTGGTGCGCACCGCGTCGCGCAGCGAATCGCTGTCGGGCATGCGCGGACCGCTCATCCGGCGGTGGGAGGGAAGACGCAGAACTCGTTGCCCTCGGGGTCGGCCAGCACCGTCCAGTGCGGCTGGTCCCACAGGCGTGTCGCGCCGCGGGCGAGCAGGTCGTCGACGCGACCCACGACGTCCCAGTGCACCCGGTTGGGCGCGGTCCGCGGCTCGGGGACCGGCGCGAAGTCGAGCGTCATCCGCTCGTCGACCGCGACGCCGGTGAGGGTCCAGCAGTCGTGCTCGGCGTAGTAGGTCGGCCCGGTGCCGAAGAGCTCCCCCCACCATCGGGCGAGGAGCTCGTGGTCGACGCAGTCGATGCCGATCCCGTGGAGGCGATAGGCCGGCAGCTGGTCGGGGGGCCGCACGAAGGCGCAGAACTCGTTGCCCTCCGGGTCGGCCATCACCGTCCACCCGAGGCCCGTCTCGGTGGCCGGCGCGAGCACCGTCGCCCCGAGGCCGACCAGGTCCTCGACCGACGCGCAGTCGACGTCGAGGTGGGTGCGGTTCTTCGTCGTGTGGGGGCGGTCGACGGGGTTGACCCACAGGGTGTGGCGCGGGGTCGGGCCGCTGAGGCGGGCCGGCGCCTCGCCGTCGGCGACCTCCAGTCCGCTGACGTCCGCCCAGAACCGGGCCTGGGCGCCGACGTCCATGGCGTCGATGCACAGGTCCTGCCAGGTGACGAGGCTCATGCCCTCAGTCAATCAGGAACGCGGCGTCAGGTCAGCCCGCATGCGGCGTGCCTATGCTCGCCCCATGACGATCCAGCAGACCACCGAGCTCACCAACGCCGCGATGCTGGGCCTCGGGGTCTACCGACCCGAGCGGGTCGTCACCAACGACGAGATCTGCGAGGTGCTCGACTCCGACGACGAGTGGATCCAGAGCCGCTCGGGGATCAGGACGCGGCGCTTCGCCGGCCCGGACGAGAGCCTCATCGGCATGGCGACCACCGCCGCCGAACGTGCGCTCGAGGTGTCCGGCGTGACCGCCGACCGGCTCGGCGGTGTCATCGTCGCCACCTCGACGCACCCGGAGCACACGCCCGCCTCGGCCCCGCAGGTCGCCACCCGGCTCGGGTCGACGGCGGCGGCGTTCGACGTCTCCGCCGGCTGCGCGGGCTTCTGCCACGCGCTCAACCTGGCGTCCTCGATGGTCCGCTCGGGTGCCGAGAAGTACGTGCTGGTGATCGGGGTCGAGCAGCTGAGCCGCTTCATGGACCCCACCGACCGCGGTACGGCGTTCATCTTCGCCGACGGTGCCGGCGCGGTCGTGGTGGGACCTGCGGAGGCGACCGGGATCGGCCCGACCGCCTGGGGCTCGGACGGCTCGCAGGCCCACGTCATCAACCAGACCCCGAGCTGTCTCGGCGGGCACGGCGAGGGGCAGGCGGACCACCCCGTCGTACAGATGGAAGGGACGGCGGTCTTCCGCTGGGCACCCT
>NZ_JBFUMD010000030.1:0-15250 GCF_054049555.1 Nocardioides sp. P5_C9_2 | reverse complement strand
GGCCCGGCACCGCTTCGCCGCGGCGCTCGCCGCCACCCTCGTCGGCGTACCGGTCGTCGCGGCGGCACCCGCCGCGGAGGCGACCGCGGCGGCCGAGGCCGATCCGCTGATCGTCCACCTCGACTCGATCTCCCCGGCAGCGCTGACCGACGACGACCGCCCGGTGCGCATCCGGGGCACGGTCACCAACCAGAGCGCCGAGCCGTGGACCGGCGTCAACCTGTACGCCTTCCGCTCCACCACCCCCATCGTCGATGCGACCTCGCTGGCGGCGTCGGCGGCGATCGACCCCTCGCAGTACGTCGGCGACCGGGTGGTCGAGCCGGGTGCCTTCGACACCGTGGAGCTGCTCCAGCCCGGCGAGACGGCCGGCTTCGAGATGTCGGTGCCCCGCGACCAGCTCGGCATCGTGGCGCCGGGCGCCTACTGGATCGGCGTCCACGCGATCGGTGACTCCTCGGTGCCACGCGACGAGTTCGCCGACGGGCGCGCCCGCACCTTCATCCCGTACGTCGCACCCACCGACGACACCGTCGACACCGCCATCGTGGTGCCGATCCGCGAGCAGATCCGCCACACGGCCGGCGGGCGGGTGTCCGGTGTGCGCCGCTGGGGCACCTCCCTGGCCGACGGCGGACGCCTCGACGCGGTGCTCGACGCGGGCGAGGCCGCCGGCAGCGTGCCGATCACCTGGCTCATCGACCCCGCCGTCCTGGCCACCGTCTCGCGCCTCGCCGCCGGCAACCCGCCCCGGAGTCTCGCCGCCGATCCCGCCCAGCTGCCGGAGGACGGCAGCGAGGACCCGGCCGACGACCCGGCCGCGGAGGGACAGCCCGCGACGCCCGACGTCGGCGGCGCCCCGCTGGGCCCGCCGGCGGCCGCCGACCAGCGGCTCTCCGCCGACAAGGAGGCCGTCGCCGCGGCGGCCGGGGCCTGGCTGGATCGCCTCTCGGCCCTGGTCGTCGGCGAGACCGTGCTCTCCCTGCCGTACGGCGACCTCGACGTCTCGGCCGCCGCCGCGCACGACCCGGACTTCTACACCGACGCGGTGGCGCGCAGCGCCGAGGTGATGACTGCCCTCGGCATCGTGAGCACGCCGACCCTGGCCCCGCCGGGCGGGATCATCAGCCCGCAGGCCCTCGAGTCCGCGACCCCCGACGGCACCGTCCTGCTCGGAGACACGTCGTTCGCGGTGCCGCCCGACGCGCCCAACTCGGTGGTGCGCCTCCTGGGGCACAAGGTCGTCGTGACGTCGACGGGGGCCGCGGGCGGCGGCCCCGGCCCGACCGCCTCCGACGAGCCGCTCGCCCTGCGCCAGCGCCTGCTCAGCGAGGCCGCGCTGCGCCTGTACGCCGGCTCCACCGCCCCGGTGGTCCTCGAGCTTCCCGACGACTGGTTCCCCCGTGACCCGGCCAACCTCTTCGACGCCCTCGACGTGTCGTGGCTGCACACGGTGCTGCTCTCCGACATCAGCGCCCGGCCGGCCGAGTCCCTCACCGCCGCCGACCTCAGCTACACCGACGCGGACGAGGCGGACGAGCTCGGGGCGACGAGCTTCACCTCGGCCCAGGGACTGCGCCGACAGGCCGCGGTGATGGCCGGCGTCCTCACCAACCCCAACCTGGTGCGCCAGCAGGCGACCGACGAGGCCCTGGCCACCCTCTCGGTGCGCCAGCGCAACCGGGCGTCCGCGGCGGCCCTGTCCGCGCGCGGCGCCGCCGCGCACCTCGACGCCCAGCTCGCCGACATYGACGTCGTCGCGCCCTCGTCCGTGACGCTCTCCAGCGAGGACGGCACCCTCGGCGCCACCGTGGTCAACGGGCTCGACGAGCCCGTCACCGTGCGGGTCGGGGCCGAGTCGGACGGGTCCCTCGAGGTGGACGAGTCCGGCGTCCTGCGACTCGCGGCCGGAGCGCGCTCACGGCTGCTGCTCGACGTGACCGCCTCCCGGCTCGGGATCCACCAGGTGCGGCTGGTGGTCACCGACCAGGACGGCACCCCGACCGGCGGCTCCGCGTCGCTGCCGGTGCGGGCGGCCCAGGTCAGCGCGATCATCTGGTACATCCTGGTCTTCGGCACGGCCCTGCTCTTCGGCACGATCGTGGTGCGCGTCGTACGCCAGGTGCGAGCGCGGCGGTCCGCCGCGACGACCGAGGGCGAGCCGGGGGCGGCCACATGAGCGACACCCGCCTGCTGTCCGCGACGGCCGTGATGGCCAGCGGGACGATCCTGTCCCGCTTCAGCGGCTACTTCCGCACCCTGCTGATCATCGCGGCGCTCGGCCAGGCCCTGCACGCCGACATCTTCACCATCGCCAACACCATCCCCAACGCGGTCTACATCCTCGTCGCCGGTGGCGTCTTCAACGCGGTGCTGGTGCCCCAGCTGGTGCGCACGATGAAGAACGATCCCGACGGCGGGGACGCCTACGCGGCGCGGATCATCACGCTGTCCGCGATCTTCCTGGCCGTGGTCACCGTGGTCCTGGTGCTGGCGGCGCCCTGGCTCGTGAGGATCTACCTGTCGGACGGCTACTACCGGCCCGACCGCACCGCCCAGCTCGACTCGGCGATCGCCTTCACCCGCTACTGCCTGCCGCAGGTCTTCTTCTACGGGATGTTCGTGCTGGTGGGCCAGGTGCTCAACGCGCGGCAGAGGTTCGGCCCGATGATGTGGGCTCCCATCGCCAACAACCTGATCGCCATCGCGGTGCTCGGCCTCTACCTCGTCCTGTGGGGCCAGCCGACGGCCGCCGAGCAGGTGGGCGGCTACAGCAACGCGCAGGAGCTGATGCTCGGCCTCGGCTCCACGCTGGGCATCGTCGTGCAGTTCCTGATCCTGCTGCCCTACCTGCGCCGGGCCGGCTTCCACTACCGCCCGCGCTTCGACTTCCGCGGCACCGGGCTGGGCCACACCGCGCGCCTCGGGGTGTGGACCGTGCTCTTCGTGGTGGTCAACCAGCTGGCCTACCTCGTCGTCACCCGGCTGGCGTCCAGCGGCACGGTCGACGGCGGTGGCACCGGCAACACGGTCTACTCGAGCAGCTTCCTGATCATGATGGTGCCGCACGCCATCATCACGGTCTCCCTCACGACCGCGATCCTGCCCCGGCTCTCCGGCTACGCCAGCGACGCGCGCCTGGCGGACATGGGTCGCACGCTGGGCTCGACGCTGCGCACCGCCCTCGTCGTGGTGCTGCCGTTCGCCGCCCTCGTGCCGATCCTGGCGGGGGACATCGCCGGGGTGCTCTTCGACGCCGGCGCGGGCGACCCGGCGGCCTTCGCCCCCACGCTGGCGCTCTTCGGGCCCGCCCTGGTCTTCTTCACCGTCCACTACATGATGCTGCGCGGCTTCTACGCCCTCGAGCAGACCCGGCTGGTGTTCTTCATCCAGTGCGCCATCTCGGCCACCAACATCGTCGCGGCGGTGCTGCTGGTCGGACGGACCAACGCCGACCAGACCGCGCCCGCCCTCGTGCTGGCCTGGCTCGCGTCRTACGTCGTGGGCTCGGCCATCAGCTACACCGTCCTGCGCCGCGCCCTGGGCGGCCTGGGGACCCCGGCGCTGGTGCGCTTCGGCGTCCGGATGGCCGTCGCCTGCGCCGGCGCGGCCCTGGCGGCGTGGGGGGTCGAGCTGGCCCTCGCCGGGCTGGGCGAGGAGCCGGGCATCCTCCTGTCGCTGCTGCGCGGCGGCCTGGCCGGGCTCGCGGGTGCGCTCGTCCTGCTCGGCGTCGCACGACTGATGCGGATCCGTGAGGTCACCTCGCTGGTGGACAGCGTGGTCGACCGGGTACGGCGCCGGTGAGTCCTACGATGAGGTCGTCCACCCAGCCGGGGCCCTCGGGAGCGAGGTGAGAGGTGCCTGACTCGATCCACGCCGGAGAGGTGCTCGCCTCCCGCTACCGACTCGACGACCTGCTCACCGAGAGCGAGGGCGGCCGGTTCTGGCGCGCGCACGACTCGGTGCTGCACCGGCACGTGGCCGTGCACCTCATCTCCCGCCACGACGCCCGCGCCCCGGGGCTGCTGGAGGCCGCCCGCACCGTCGCCCCGCACGTCGACCCCCGCCTGCTGCGCGTCCTGGACGCCGAGCAGCTCGACGACCTCTGCTACGTCGTCAACGAGTGGGGCCAGGGGACGTCCCTCGACGTCATGCTGGCCAACGACGGTCCGCTGGCGCCGCGCTATGCCGCCTGGATCGTCTCCGAGGTCGCCGACAGCCTCACCCTGGCCCACGCGGCCGGGCTGGCCCACGGGCGCATGGTCCCCGAGAACGTCCTGATCGACCACCACGGCCAGGTCCGCATCATCGGCTTCGCGGTCGACGCCGCCCTCCACGGCCTCCCGCCGGGTCGGCGCTCCGCCGACCTCGTCGACACCGCGGGGCTGCTGTACGCCGCCCTCACCGGCAAGTGGGCCGGCGTCTCCACCTCGCTGCTCCCCGACGCCCCCACCGACCACGGCGCCGTGCTGCGCCCGCGCCGGGTCCGCGCCGGGATCCCCCGTGCCCTCGACGCCCTCTGCGACCAGGTCCTCAACGAGGGCCGGTCCGGTGAGGCGGGCATCTCCGCCGCCGTGATCGCCGAGATGCTGCGCGAGTACGTCGGGGACGCCTCCGGGCTGCGCGAGACCGGGCACGGCGCCACGCAGGACCACCCCGTGCAGAACTGGGCGCCACCCCAGGGCGAGCCGACCCGCGCCGTGCCGACGGTGTCGCCGGCCGTGCCCACCACGACCGACGCCGCGCCGTCGCCGGCGCCCGCCGTGAGCAGCCCCGCGACGCCGGTGGACCACCCCACCCAGGCCGGCATGCCCGTCTTCGACGACGAGCGCGACGACGTGGGCTGGGTGGCCGCCCGCAGCGACACGCCTCCGCCTCCGCCGCCCTTCGAGGAACGGCCCGCCAAGCCGCTCTTCGCCCCCGAGCCACCGGAGGGCCAGCCGGCGCGTCGGCCCCGCGAGGGCGTGCGTCCCTCCGCCAGCGGCTACTGGCCGTGGGAGGCCACCGCGGGAGGGTCCCCGTCCGGCTCCCAGACCGGACAGCACACCGGGTCGGGCTCCTGGCCGTCGTACGACACGAGCACYGGGACCGGCGACGTGGTGCCCGGCCGCGGCTCGATCCGGTTCGCCCTCCTCATCGGGCTGTGCCTGCTCGTCGCCATGGCCGCGCTCGCGGCGTACCAGCTGGGCCGTCCCGACGGCGAGGAGGCGACGACCCAGACGCCCGGCTCGCCGGTGACCACGGCCGCCCCGACCCCGTTCCCGGACGTCACTGCCCGCGACTTCGACCCGCAGGGCACCGACGGGCAGGTGGAGAACTCCGACCGGGTCCCGCTGGTGCTCGACGGCAACGGCGCCACGGCCTGGACCACCTCGAGCTACGCCCAGCAGCTCGGACCGGCCGGGCTCAAGACCGGCGTCGGCCTCGTCATCGACCTCGGCCGCACCCGCGGCGTGCGGCAGGTCGACGTCGCCACCCTCGGCGGGCCGACGTCGTTGTCGATCTACGTCACCGGGCAGTCGCCCACCGGCGTCGCGGACCTCACCCCGGTCGGGACCGCGTCCGGGAGCGGAGCCCTGACCGTGGACCTCGACGAGGCCGTGTCGGGTCGCTTCGTCACCGTGTGGCTCACCGCGCTCCCCCAGCTCGACGGCTCCTACCGCGGCACCGTGTCGGACGTCGTGGTGGCCGGGTGACGTCGCACCACGACGGCGGGCCCGCGCCCGGCGCCGACGAGCGCCCGGACGCCGACCTCCTGGCCGCCCACGTCGCGGGCGACGCCGATGCCTTCGGGGTGCTCTTCGGGCGGCACCGCGACCGGCTGTGGGCGGTGGCCCTGCGGACGATGGGCAACCCCGAGGACGCGGCCGACGGCCTCCAGGACGGCATGGTCGCGGCGTTCCGCAGGGCCGGCTCGTTCCGGGGCGAGGCGCAGGTGACCACCTGGTTGCACCGGGTGGTCGTCAACGCGTGCCTGGACCGGATCCGAGCCGCCAAGGTGCGTGCCGCCGACGCCCTCCCCGACGACCTGGAGGAGCGGGCCGGACGCGGGGCGCTGGTCGCCTCCACCGCCGTGGGTGACGACCCCGAGGCCAGCGCACTCGCCGACGAGCGCCGTCGCGCTGTGCTGCACGCCCTCGCCACGCTGCCCGCCGACCAGCGGGCGGCACTCGTCCTGGTGGACATGGAGGGCTACACCGTCGCCGAGGCGGCCGCGATCCTCGACTGCGCGGAGGGCACCATCAAGTCGCGCTGCTCCCGCGGCCGGGCGCGGCTCGCCCCCCTGCTGGGCGCGTTGAGGCCCTCCTCACCCCCGTCCTCCCCGGGGAACCCGCCGACCGGCACGGACGTCCCATCCACCGGCGCCCCCCGCGGGCCACCGGCCGCGGGCCGCTGACCCGTCCGTTCCCCACACCCGCTCGTTCCGCACCCGCGCTCGACATCCGCACCGAGGAGGTGACCCGATGACCGCCCCCGACGACCCGACCCTGTCCCCCGCCGAGGAGGCGGCCGTCCGTGCCCGCCTCGCCGAGGCCCGGCACACCGCTCCCGTCCCCGACGACGTCGTCACCCGCCTCGACGCGGCCCTCGCGGAGCTCACCGCCGAGCGCCGGGAGGCAGACCCGGCGGCGCTCGCGCCCGTCGTACCCCTCGGGTCGCGTCGTCGACGCGCCCTCACCAGCGGGCTGGTCGCCGCGGCCGCCGTCGTGGTCCTCGGCGTCGCCCTCCCCCAGGTGCTCGACTCCACCGGCACGTCCGGCGGTGGCGACTCGGCCTCCAGCGCGGACGGTGGCGGCTCCGCCGACCAGGCCGACGAGGTGGGGCCCGCCGAGGCCGGACCCGCCGAGGACCGGGACGGCAGCGGCAAGGCCGCCGGGTCCGCCCCGAGCCAGCTCTCCAGCAGTCCCGAGGCCGCCGAGAGCGAGCGCACGGGATCGGCGTTCGCCGCCCCCGTCCCGCTGAGCAGCACCCAGGCGCTGCGCCCCGCCGTACGCCCCCTCACGCTGCCGGGTGCCGTGACGTCGTACGCACCCAGCCCCCGGTGCCGCCTCGACGTCGGCGACGGCGAGCGCGTGGACGCGACGTGGGACGGGCTGCCGGCCCTCGTCGTGCTGCGCCCGGCCCAGGACGGCCGCCAGGTGGTGGACGTCTACCTCTGCGGTTCGGACGAGGCCGTGGACAGCACGTCGCTCCGCGCCCGCTGAGCCGGCGTGGTGTCCGCCACCGCGGGGAACATCCCTCGCCTACGATCGGTTGGAACCCACGACACGTTCCCCCATCCGTAGGAGCCCTGAACCGCATGACTGAGCACACCGAGACCCGCAACGTGATCATCATCGGGTCGGGCCCGTCCGGCTACACCGCTGCGGTGTACGCCGCCCGCGCGGCCCTGGCGCCGCTGGTCTTCGAGGGCTCGGTCACCGCCGGCGGTGCGCTGATGAACACCACGGAGGTCGAGAACTTCCCGGGCTTCCGCGACGGGATCATGGGTCCCGCACTGATGGACGAGATGCGGGCCCAGGCCGAGCGCTTCGGCGCCGAGCTGGTCTCCGACGACGTCGTCGAGGTCGACCTGACCGGCGAGGTCAAGGTCGTCAGGACGGCCACCGACACCTACACGGCGCGGTCGGTGATCCTCGCGACCGGCTCCGGCTACCGCAAGCTCGGTCTCCCCCGCGAGGAGGAGCTGTCCGGCCGYGGTGTGTCCTGGTGCGCGACCTGCGACGGCTTCTTCTTCCGCGAGCAGGCCATCGCCGTCGTGGGCGGCGGCGACTCCGCGATCGAGGAGGCGACCTTCCTGACCCGCTTCGCCTCGAAGGTCTACCTGATCCACCGTCGCGACGAGCTGCGCGCCTCCAAGATCATGCAGGAGCGCGCCTTCGCCGACCCCAAGCTCGAGATCGTGTGGAACTCCGAGGTCGCCTCCATCAACGGTGCCGACCGGCTCGAGTCGATCACCCTGCGCGACACCACCGACAGCGAGCTGCGCCAGCTCGACGTGACCGGGCTCTTCATCGCCATCGGCCACGACCCGCGCTCCGAGCTCCTCGCCGGCCAGGTCGACCTCGACGACGACGGCTACGTGCTGGTCGACCACCCGTCCACGGCGACCAACGTCCGCGGCGTCTTCGCGGCCGGCGACCTGGTGGACCACCACTACCGCCAGGCGATCACCGCCGCCGGCACCGGCTGCGCCGCGGCCCTCGACGCCGAGCGCTTCGTGGCCGCGCTCGACCACGCGGCCCTCGTGGACGCCTCGCCGGCGGAGACCGACGAGATCGTCACCGAGGTCGTGCAGACCGCCGGCGCCTGAGCGGCCCCGCACCGGGCCGGGAACAGATGTCCCCGGCATGGTGTTCACTCAGCACATCCCGAGACACCCAGAGAGAGGTAGAGCAGTGGCCAACATCGCCGCCGTGACCGACGCCGAGTTCGAGGCGCAGGTCCTCAAGTCCGACAAGCCCGTCCTGGTGGACTTCTGGGCCGAGTGGTGCGGACCGTGCCGCCAGGTCGCGCCGATCCTCGACGAGATCAACTCCGAGCACGGTGACAAGGTCACCTTCCTCAAGATGAACGTCGACGAGAACCCCGTGACCCCTTCGTCCTACCGCGTCACCGGCATCCCGACCATCAACGTCTACTCCGGTGGCGAGGTCGTCAAGTCGATCGTGGGCGCCAAGCCCAAGGCCGCGCTCCTCAAGGAGCTCGCCGACTTCATCTGAGTCGCCCGGCTCCAGCACTCCTCACCTCGCCCCGGTGCGCTCCTCGCGGAGCCGCCGGGGTGTCGTGCGTCCCGGGGCGAGTCGCGGAGGTCTCAGTGCGTCGTACGCCGCCCGTGCAGGGCCCGCGGCTGCTGCGGCGCCCGCGCCGGGGCCGGGCGCACGACGCCCCACAGCTTCTCCAGGGCCGACTCGACCTCGTCCTTCCAGCTGATCGCCGATCGCAGCTCCATCCGCATCCGCGGAGTGGTGATGTGCGCCCGCTGCGTGCGGAAGCCGACCCGGCCGAGGAACTCCGCCGACATCACGCACCCGTCCGCGCGCCCGCGGGTGTCCCCGAAGGCCTCCACCGCCACCTGTCCACGGGTCACGAGGTCGCGGGCCATCCCCTGCACCAGCTGACGGGCCAGACCGCCGCCGCGGGCCCACGGCTCGACCTGGACGGTCGTCAGCACGACGGCATCCGGCGAGACCGGCGCCGTGGGCAGGGCCGCCTGACCAGGCACGAAGGCGGCGGGCACGTAGATCGCGTGTCCCGCGACCCGGCCGTCGACGAGCACGACCCGGCCGGCCGAGCCCCACTCCCGCAGCACCTCCGAGAGCCAGCGCTGCTTCTCCGCCACCCGCTCGTCGTGGTCGAGCCGCGCCCGGCTCACGGCGTCGAGCTCCCAGAAGAGGCACGAGCGGCAGGGTTCACCCACCTCGGCGAGGTGGTCGACGGTGATCGGAGCGGTACGACGCGACATCGGGCCTCCTGCGTCCGGGTGACGGCGGCTGCGTGGACGACGTACGACACAGGCTCGGGTGTCGTCCACCCAGGACATCCCCATGCTAGGCCGCTTCCGCGCCTGAGAGGATGCCTGTGTGCGCCCCATCGTCCAGAGCCAGAAGCTGCGTGGAGTCCGCTACGACGTGCGGGGTCCGATCCTGCTCGAGGCCCAACGCCTCGAGGCCGAGGGGCACCGCATCCTCAAGCTCAACATCGGCAACACGGCGCCGTTCGGGTTCGAGGCACCCGAGGCGATCGTCGCCGACATGGTCCACCACCTGCCCAAGTCGCAGGGCTACAGCGACTCGCAGGGCATCTACTCGGCCCGGACCGCGGTGGTGAACTACTACCAGTCCCGTGGGCTGCGCGAGGTGGGCGTCGAGGACGTCTTCATCGGCAACGGCGTCTCCGAGCTGATCTCGATGGTGCTCCAGGCCTTCCTCGACGACGGCAACGAGGTCCTGGTGCCCGCCCCGGACTACCCGCTGTGGACCGGCGCCGTCACGCTGTCCGGTGGTACGGCGGTGCACTACCGCTGCGACGAGGAGGACGGCTGGAACCCCGACCTCGCCGACATCGAGGCCAAGATCACCGAGAACACGCACGCGCTGGTCATCATCAACCCCAACAACCCCACGGGCGCGGTCTACAGCGAGGACGTCGTCAAGGGGCTCGTCGACATCGCCCGGCGTCACGAGCTGGTCATCCTCGCCGACGAGATCTACGAGAAGATCGTCTTCGAGGACGCGCTGCACCACCACGCCGCGACGTACGCCGGCAACGACGTGCTCTGCCTGACCTTCAGCGGCCTCTCCAAGGCCTACCGCGTCTGCGGCTACCGCGCCGGCTGGGTGATGATCTCGGGTCCCAAGGAGATCGCCACCGACTTCCTCGAGGGGCTCACCCTCATCGCCAACATGCGCATGTGCGCCAACGTGCCCGCGCAGCACGCGATCCAGACGGCCCTGGGCGGCTACCAGTCCGTGGAGGAGCTGATCGGTCCCGGGGGGCGTTACTACGAGCAGTCGATGCTCGCGGACCGGCTGCTCAACGAGATCCCGGGCGTCTCCAACGTCACGCCCAAGGGCGCGCTCTACTGCTTCCCGCGCCTCGACCCGGCCGTCTACCCCATCGACGACGACCAGGAGTTCGTGATCGAGCTGCTGCGCGCCAAGAAGATCCTGGTCACCCACGGCACCGGCTTCAACTGGTTCTCACCCGACCACTTCCGGCTCGTGACGCTGCCCGAGGCGGGCGTGCTCGAGGAGGCGATCGGCCGGATCGGCGACTTCCTCGCCACCCGCCGCTGAGAGCCGCGTCCCACCCCCTCGCCGACGCGTCGCACGGCCCCTAGGCTCACCGCATGCGAGACGTGACCTACCCCCCGATCATCTACACCGCCCTCGCGGGCTTCAAGATGCTCGGGCAGCGGTTCCAGATGACCGGCACCGAGCACGTGCCCCGTTCCGGCGGCGTGCTGCTGGCCTACAACCACATCGGGTACGTCGACTTCATCTACGGCGGCTTCGCGGCCCGGCCCTCGCGGCGGCTGGTGCGCTTCATGGCCAAGCGCGAGCTCTTCGACCACCCGGCCGTCGGCCCGCTGATGCGCTCCCTGCACCACATCGAGGTCGACCGCGCGTCGGGGGAGAAGTCCCTCGACGTCGCCCTGGAGTACCTCAGGGCCGGCGAGGCGGTGGGCATCTTCCCGGAGGCGACCATCTCGCGGGCCTTCGAGCTCAAGGAGATCAAGACCGGCGCGGTGCGCATCGCGGCCGAGGCGGGCGTCCCGCTGGTGCCCGTCATCCTGTGGGGCACCCAGCGGATGATGACCAAGGACCACCCGCGCGACTTCAGCCGCGGCAAGACCATCGCGCTGTCCGTCGGCGAGCCGATGTACCCCACCGGCGAGAACCCCGCCGCGGAGACCGCCGAGCTCAAGGCACGGATGAGCGCGCTGCTGGAGGAGACGATCGCCGCCTATCCCACCGACGAGCAGCCGCCCGGGTCCTGGTGGCTTCCGAAGCGGCTCGGCGGCTCGGCCCCCACGCTCGAGGAGGCCAAGGTCCTCGACGCAGCGGAGAAGCGCGAACGCGCCCGCAAGCGGGCCGAGAAGCGCGCCGCGGCCCGCAAGAAGTGACCCGGCGTGACTCCCTGACGATGAGTCACTGTAGCGACTTGTCGTTGTGTTGCTTCATCGCTTGAGCGACTTGTCACTTTATCGACTTGCAGTGTTTCCGCAGGTCAGCGGCCTACGAGGAGCACGAGCGCGGGCCGCGAGGTCGTCAGATGGGGCGGTCTGTCCGGTTGCGGGGGTCCATGACCTCCACGATCCGTCGCAGGTCGTCCAGGGAGGCGAACTCCACGGTGATCTTGCCCTTGGCCTTGCCGAGATCGACCTTGACCCGCGTCTCGAAGCGGTCGGAGAGCCGCTCGGCCAGGTCGGCCAGGCCAGGGGCACTGGGGCGGGAGCGCTGGGTGCGCGCCGAGCCGCTCTGACCGGGTCCGACGGACACGATCTCCTCGAGGCCACGCACGCTGATGCCCTCCGCGGTGACCCGCGAGGCAAGCCGGTCCTGCAGGTCGGCGTCCTCCACGCTGAGCAGGGCCCGGGCATGGCCCGCGGACAGCACGCCCGCCGCCACGCGGCGCTGGACCGCCGGGGAGAGCTTGAGCAGCCGCAGGGTGTTGCTGATCTGCGGGCGTGAGCGGCCGATGCGCTGCGCGAGCTCGTCGTGGGTGCAGCCGAAGTCCTCGAGGAGCTGACCGTAGGCCGCCGCCTCTTCGAGGGGGTTCAGCTGAGAGCGGTGCAGGTTCTCCAGCAGGGCGTCCCGCAGCATGTCGTGGTCGTCGGTGTCGCGCACGATCGCCGGGATGGCGGTGAGACCGGCCTCCTGGGAGGCCCGCCACCGGCGCTCGCCCATGATCAGCTCGTAGGAGTCGTCGCCGGCGGGCCGCACGACGACCGGTTGGAGCAGACCCACTTCCCGGATGGAGTGGACGAGCTCGGCGAGCGCCTCCTCCTCGAAGACCTGGCGCGGTTGCCGGGCATTGGGCCGCACCTGGGTGATCGGCAGCTCGGCGAACCACGACCCGGCCACCTGGACCGGGGCGGGGTCTGCGGACTCCGCGCTCGACGCGGTGTTCGACGTGGAGGTGCTCTCCGAGGATGCGTGGTCACCGGCGTGACCCGCATCCGAGCCCCGGCCCCCTGGCGAGCCGGGGGAGTCGACGTCCGCGGGGCTCGAGCCGTTGGCGGAGGACCGGTCGCCCGAGGTCGGCGCACCGGAGGGCGCCTCGGGGGGAGCGGTCGGGATCAGCGACCCGAGGCCGCGGCCGAGGCCGCGTCGTACGGGCTTGGGGGTGGACGTCATCGTGGTGCTCCCTTGGTGGCGATCTCACGGGCCGCCTCCAGATAGCTCAGTGCGCCCGCCGAGGCCGGATCGTAGGTCATCACCGTCTGGCCGTACGACGGCGCCTCCGACACGCGGACCGATCGAGGCACCGCCGTCTTGAGGACCTCGGTCCCGAAGTGTTCCCGGACCTCCGAGGCCACGTTCGCCGCGAGGCGAGTGCGTGCGTCGTACATCGTGAGCAGGATGGTGGAGACCACCAGGTCGGGATTGAGGTGCTTGCGCACCATCTCCACGGTCTCGAGGAGCTGCCCGAGACCCTCGAGCGCGTAGTACTCGGCCTGGATGGGGATGAACATCTCTCGCCCGGCGACCAGGGCGTTCAGGGTCAGCAGGCCCAGGGACGGCGGGCAGTCCACGAGGACGTAGTCGAACCGCTCCTCACCCGCTTCCTCGGCGGTCCCGATCCAGGGATGTCCGGCGAGGGCCCGCTGCAACCGGCTCTCGCGGGCCACGACGCTGACCAGCTCGATCTCCGCCCCGGCGAGGTCGATCGTGGCGGGCACCACCCACAGTCCGGGGAGGTCGTCGCACGGCGTCATCACATCGGCGAGGGGCTCGCCCTCCACCAGCATGTCGTACGTCGAGGGCACGCCACGGTGGTGGTCGATGCTGAGCGCCGTGGACGCGTTGCCCTGGGGGTCCAGGTCGATGACCAGGACGCGTTGCCCGAGCTGGGCCAGGGCCGCGGCCGTGTTCACCGTGGACGTCGTCTTGCCGACGCCGCCCTTCTGGTTGGCGACCACGAAGACGCGAGTCGCCTCCGGACGAGGTACCTCGCGGCCACGGTGGAGTCCGCCGGTGCGCGCCAGGACGGAGTGCTCGGCGGCTCGCGCCAGCGGGGTGGTGTCGTCGTGGAACCCCGAGTGCCCCTCGGCCACCTCCGCAGCAGTTCGTACCGTGAACGGCCGAGCCTGCGCACCTGTTTCACGTGAAACGGGAGAGTCACTCACCGTTTCACGTGAAACCTGTTCACCCTCAGCCTGTGGATGACGGGGGTCATCCTGTGGAAACTCACGCTCAGGAGCGGTACCCGTACCGGTGGAAAACTTCAGATCGGCCTCCTCGCCCCGAACGTCGTCCTTGCGGGCGTCCCAGGAGGGGGAGGGGTGCGACGGGCGGTCCTCAGACACGGGCGAACACGAACCTTTCGCTTCACGCGCGGGGGCGAAGCTCACAGACGGGGGACGGACAGGCAACGGGCTGCGGCGACGAAGGGCGACATGGATCCGCGGAGACACCGCACGACGGTCACGGGGAGCGGCGGCGGCGGGGTGGTGGCTTCGTCGAAGCAAGCGGCCAACCTACCCGCGCGGGGTCGGCCCAGGCCACTCTCAGGGCGTGGGTGCTGTGGACGAGCAGGTCCTCACCCAGCGTGAGCACCTCGGGCTCGGCGCAGCGCCAGCGCGAGAGGACCGGGCGGGCCGCCTCGATCTCCTCGGCGACCGAGGACCCCTTCATGGCGACGAGGGCTCCGTGGGACGCCACCAGAGGCATGGACCACTGGAGCAACCGCTCCAAGGGCGCGACGGCCCGGGACGTGACGACGTCGAAGGTACGGGTGCCGTGCAGGGCGTCCGCGCGGCCACGGACCACCTCGACGTTGGGCAGCTCCAGCGCCGCGACGACCTCCTCCAAGAAGGTCGTCCGCCGCAGCAGCGGCTCCACGAGGGTGACCTCGAGGTCGGCCCGCGCGATGGCCAGCACCAGGCCCGGCAGACCGGCGCCTGAACCGACGTCACACACCGTCGCCCCCGACGGCACGGCTTCACCCAGGACGGCGCAGTTGAGGAGATGCCGGTCCCAGAGACGGGGCGCCTCACGCGGCCCGATGAGACCCCGCACGACGCCATCGGTCGCCAGGAGATCGGCGTACGCCACGACGAGCGGGAGACGATCGGACGCGAACACCCTCCCGGCCTCGACGGGCGGGGAGGGTGCGCGGGGGGACGTGGGGTCCTCGTCGGTCACGGCTCTCGTTTCACGTGAAACAGGTCGATCGAGTCAGGAGGTAGGTCAGGAGGTCAGGAGGGCAGGATCACGACGTAGCGCTTGGGCTCGGCGCYCTCGGACTCCGACGTCAGACCCGCCGCGGACACGGCGTCGTGCACGACCTTGCGCTCGAACGACGTCATCGGGCTCAGCGACACCTGAGCGCCCGACTCCCTGACCTCGGCGATCTTCTCCGCGGCAAGCTCGATCAGCCGGGCGCGCTGCTCGGCCCGGTGGCCGGAGACGTCCAGCATGAGGCGGGACCGCTCCCCGGTCTCGCGGTACACCGCGAGCCGGGTCAGCTCCTGGAGCGCGTCGAGCACCTCGCCGTTGCGCCCCACGAGCTGGGAGAGGTC